>JBDIVQ010000029.1:0-34412 GCA_039794345.1 Phycisphaerae bacterium
GTCACAGTCTCCTACATCATCAACAACAACACCGATGAGCCGGTGGACGTGATGCCTTACGCGACGGCCAAGGGGCTGCGCTACGCGGGCATCCGCCTCGAAGACGGGCGCTACCACGAGCGAGTCTCTCCGGGTCATCAGCGGCGAATCGAACCGCGCGGCGAGACGCGCTACGACCTGCTCTACTTCGCCGAACAGGCGGGCACGGCGGAAATTACCGTCGAGGTGCGGACGGAGCGCACCGACTTCTCCGACGCGGTGCGCATGACCTATCCCGTGCACGAGCACGGCATCGAAAAGTTCCTCGCCGTGTCCGGCAAAGCGCGCGGCGATCAGGCCGTCATCTCCCTTGAGATTCCCGAGCAGCGGCGCGAGGGCTCAACGAGCATGGTCGTCCGCGTCACGCCGAGCATGGCCGTCACCATGCTCGATGCCCTGCCGTATCTGCTCGACTATCCCTACGGCTGCGTCGAGCAGACGATGAGCCGCTTCCTCCCCGCCGCGATCGTGAACCGCACGCTGACGCGACTGGGCCTGGACGCGGGCGAAGTGGCGGGGCGCACTTTCGGCGGCATCGAGATGCTCGACGGCGAGCCCGCGCGGCCGCGCGACGCCGACGCCGAGGCTCACGATCTCAAGCGACTCGATGAGATCATCGCGGCCGGCCTCAAGCGCCTCGACGAGATGCAGGGCGAGGACGGCGGCTGGGGCTGGTGGAAGGGCAACCCGAGCGACCGCTACATGACCGCCTACGTCGTGTGGGGACTCGGCCTGGCGCGCGAGGCGGAGATCGACGTGCCCGGCGACATGATCACCCCCGCCGCCGACTGGCTCGTCAACAGCCTCGCCACGGCGCGCGACTCTCCCGATCTCCAGGCGTGGATCCTCCACGCGATCGCGTCGAGCAAGGCGACGACGCAGCCGCTTGATCGCATCGATGCGGTGCAGATCGCCTTCGCCAATCTCTGGGAGAAGCGCGATCGTCTCAGCGACGCCGGCCGGGCGCTGCTGGCCTTGAGTGCGCACCACCTCGGTAAGAGCGATGAGGCGAAGATCCTCGTGCGCAATCTCGAGAACGGCGTGATCCGCGACGATCGGCCGGACCAGTCCATCCTCGTGCGCAACCAGGGCGGCAAGCCGGCCGAGGTGCTCGCGACGGCGCACTGGGGTTCGGCGGGGCGCTACCGCTACTGGTACGACGGCGGCATCGAGGCGACGACGCTTTGCCTGCGGGCGCTGCTGGCGATTGAGCCGGATCACGCCCTCGTCGAGCCGGCGACGAACTGGCTCATTCGCAACCGCCGCGGGGCGCAGTGGACGAACACGCGCGACACCGCGCTGGCGGTGCTCACCCTGTGCGATTACCTCAAGGCCAGCGGCGAACTCGAAGCCACGGGCGAGTTCGAGGTGATGGCCAACGGCCGCCTCATCGGTGCGGGCGCCGTGACGAAGGAGAACATCCTTTCCGCGCCGGCGGAGTTCACTGTGCCCGAGGCGTCAATCCGCGGCGGGGCCAACGACATCCGCATCCTGCGCAAGAAGGGCGACGTCGCCCTCTACTTCGCCGTGCAGGCCGAGTGCTTCACCCTCGAGGAGCCGATCGCCGAAGCGGGCAGCGAGATGTTCGCCCGGCGGGACTACTACCGCCTCGTGCCGCGCCGAACGCTCCTCGGCGGCGTGGTCTACGAACGAGTGCCTCTGCGCGACGGCGAGAGCGTCGTGAGCGGCGAGCGCATCGAAGTCGTCCTCACGATCGAAGCGAAGAACGACTACGAGTACCTCGTCTTCGAAGACCTCAAGCCGGCCGGATTCGAAGCAGTGCAGGTGCGCAGCGGCGAGCCGATGTACGTGTACGAATTGCGCCGTTCGGCGGCCGGGGAGAAGTATGAAGAGGGCGAGGTGAAGCGCGAGGACGGACGGCGGGCGATGCTGCCCGGCTCGATCCGCGGCGATCAGAGCGACCTCACCGGCCGCTCGCGCTGGATTCATCAGGAACTGCGCGACCGGCACGTGGCGTTCTTCATCGACCAGATGCCCGAAGGGCTGTGGCAGGTGCGCTACGAGGCGCGGGCCGAGGCGCCCGGGCAGTTCCACGCCTTGCCGCTGCTGGGCCACGCGATGTACGTGCCCGAAATCCGCTGCAACAGCCGGGAGATGCGCGTGACGATCGAGGACCGGCCCTGAGGCTGCAAGCGGCGGTGTGACGAACGGAGCATGGGCGTCCCGTTCGTACGAAGAGCGCGTTTCCACCTCCAGCGTGCTGACGCGGGGTGGTATCGAACGCCGCCGCTTCGGGCGGAGCTCGATGTCGAAGGGCGAGACCGGGCCGATGCGCCGGCGATGACGAACGCCACTGCCCGCCGCACTGCACTCCCGCTCAGAGCAGCGGGCGGGCTGTGGCGGCCATCAAGCCCGGACTCGAACAGATCCCGGAGGTCATCTCCGGCGACGGCAGAACCCCCCTCGATGCATGCCGCCGTTGCACTTCGTCGGGCGTTCACCGGAGCGAGAGCATCATCCGGCGAAGGAGCATGGTCTCGTCGGTCGAGTCGATGCGCCGATCGCCGTTGAGATCGGCGGCGGGATTGAAGAGCGGATGATTCGAGTTGAGGCCGCGCAGGGCGCGGAGGATCGTGAGGTCTTGCTGTTCCACCCAGCCGTCGTTGTTGACGTCGCCCAGACGATGCAAACCGATCATCGAGACGTCGAGCGAGTTCATCACGCCGTCGTAGTTGAGGTCGAAGAGCGCGAAGTTCGGGCCGAAATCGACGAGCCGCGTCTGCCCGTTCGGCTGGCCGTCGGAGTCGAAGGTCGTGCCGTCGGTCTGTCCGATGGCGGCCTGAATGCTCTGGACGTCGGCGGTGGTGACGAATCCGTCACCGGTGCAGTCGCCGAAGTTGAACCCCGGTCCGACGTCGGTCCAGACGAAGAGCGCCTCGGGCTCTTCAACCGCATAGGCGGTCCCGACGAGCGCCAGCATGGTCCACGAGTCGGCGCGGAGGAACTCCTCGAGTTCGGCGTGGTTGTTGTCGCGCCATTCGCGGAGGAGGTCGAAAGGAGTGCCGACGCCGGGGTCCGAGGTTCGCACGGCGGCGAAGCGGATGTCGTTGAGCATTTCCAGGATGCTTGTCTGGTTGCCGGCATTGAGGTCGATGGGCTGGGCCGCCTCGCCGCGCAGCGCCGCCGCTCCGGAGTTGTCCAGGCCGTAGATGAGCGTCACCGTCGTCTGGTCGGTCTGCACGTTGTGCTGGAAGCGGAGTCTGACGACGGGATCGTACTGCCCCGGCGCTGAGCCGCCGAACGCGGCGCTGTAGCGGCTGAAGGCGTGGGTCCGCCGCAGGAACCGGCTGCTCACGAGCCAGGTGTCGCCGGCGTCGAAAGTCGCGGGCGTGGGATCGTTGAGCGGATCGATCGTCAGCGGCGAGCAGGCGCAGAACGCGAGGTGCATTTCCTCGCCGCTGCGCTCGACGAGCGGCTCGGTGAGCAGGTTGCCGTCGAAATCGAAGGCGGAGACGGCCGCGCGCTGCCCGAGCGAATCATCCAGCCGCCCGCCGAAGCGCGAGAGGTTGCCCAGAGGCCGGTTGCGCACGTCGTCGATCTCGCCGCCGGTGTCGCGGTCGGAGTCGAGGTCGAACTCGACGTAGCCGTAGAGCGGGTTCATGCCGTAGAGGTAGGGGTTGTGACCTTCGCCGCGGAGGTTGAGCGGCCCCGGCGGGTTGACCACGCCGCTGAACACGAGGTCGATTCGCAGGAGGTTGGTGTCGCGCGGGTCGCGCCACGCTCCGTTGTAGGGGTTGTTGACGGGGGTGCTGGTCTGCCATCCGCCGTACGCGATGCGGACGTAGTCGGGCCGGCCGGCCTGGGGGTGGACGAGTCCATCCGCGCCCGGGTCGGTGCGGCGGAGGACGGCATCGCCGGAAGGATCGGTGTAGACGCGCGGCTCATCGGAGGCAAGCGCGCAATGACACGCCAGCGCCGCGGCGCAGGCGCCGAGAAGAGCGGGTCGCGCGGTACGGCGCGGAAGCAAAGCCGGAGCAGGGCGAGGGAGAGGCGTCATGTGGCGGCGAGATCCTGAATGAACTGATCGAGCCTGTAGCGCTCGATGCGATAGCGGAGCGAACTGCGGTTCATGCCGAGCAGTTTGGCGGCGCGCGACACGTTGCCGCGCTCGTGGCGCAAGGCCTCGCGGATGAGCCGTTCTTCAACGGCTTCCGCGGTGAAGGACCCGTGCGCGAAGTCAAAGGTGAGGTCGTCCACGCCGGCGGCGGGGGGGCGGCGCTGGTCCCGGGCCGCCTGCGCTGCGGCGCGGGCGGGCGTTGTCGCGGGAGCGGCGGCGGGGGCCGCCAGGGCCAGGTCCGCCGCCTCGAGGCACTCCGACTCCGCAAGCAGCGCCGCCCGCTGAATCACGTTGGCCAGTTCGCGCACGTTGCCCGGCCAGGCGTGCGCGGCGATCGCCTCCTTCGCCGCGGCGCTGAAGCGCAGACCGGTGCGATGGAACTTCCTCCCCGCCGCCGCCAGCAGCGAATCAGCGATGAGCGCGGCGTCGCCCTCGCGCTCGCGCAGCGGCGGGATCGCGATCGTCAGCCCGTTGAGGCGGTAATAAAGATCGCGTCGAAACGCCTCGCGATCCACGCTTTCGAGCAGGTCATGGTTCGTGGCGGCGATGATGCGCACGTTCACGCGCCGCTCCTTGGACCCGCCCAGCCGCCGGAAGGTGCCCTGCTCGACCACGATGAGCAGTTTGCTCTGCAGTTCGATGGGCATGTCGGCGATCTCGTCGAGGAAGATCGTCCCGCCGTCGGCCAGTTCGAAAAGCCCCTGCCGCGCTTCACGCGCATCGGTGAAGGCGCCCTTCTCGTGCCCGAAGAGCTCGCCCTCAATGAGGTTGGCCGGAAGGGCGGAGCAGTTCACGTGAACGAACGGCTCATCGCACTCCTTCGACGAATCATGGATGAACCGCGCGAGCATCCCCTTGCCCACTCCCGTCTCGCCCAGCAGAAGGATCGTCGTCGGCTCGGCGCCGGATTTGACGGGAAGTTCGGCGAGGCGCTGCGCCAGTTCGACCGTCTTGCGCCACGCAGCGCTGCGGCCGAGCATCGTCTCGCGGCCGCGGCTGGTCTTCTCAATCCGCTCGTAGAGGCTCAGGCGCGAACGGACCTTGCGGTTCTCCAGCGCCCGGCTGACGACGACCTTGAGTTCCTCCATCGAGAGGGGCTTCTGGAGGAACTCGTCGGCGCCCTGCTTGACGGCCTCCACCGCCGTCTCAACGGTGCCGTAGGCCGTGATGACGATCACCGCGGCTCCGCTGCCTTCCGCGCGCAGGCGCCGCACGAAGTCGAGTCCCTGGTCGCCGCCCGCGAGGTTCAGGTCGGTGATCACGACCTCCGGATCGTGTTGCACGACCAGGTCCCACGCGGGTGCGAGGCGATCAGCGCCCTCGACGGCGTGGCCTTCGCGGGAGAGCGTCCGCTTGATGGAGTAGCGGAGGTTTTCTTCGTCCTCGATGACGAGAATTTTGGCCACTTTCGACTCCTGCGCACCGTCCAATGGGCGGTTCATCCGCCGGCGAGAGGCAACGTCACGATAAAAGCGGCTCCGCCGAGGTCGGAGGACCGCTCGATGCGAATCCGGCCTCCATGTGCCGCCACTACATTGTGCGCTACTGCAAGCCCGATGCCAGTCCCGTGCCGCTTGGTGGTGAAATGCGGCAGGAAAACCTTGTCCAGGACGGAGGGATCGACTCCCGGGCCGGAATCCTCCACCCGGAACTCGATCTCTTCCTCGCCGCGCCTTGCCTGGGTGCGCGAAGCACGAAAGCGGACGACCCCCCCCTCGGGCGCGGCCTCGATCGCATTGCTCAGCAGCGCCACCAGCGCGTGCTCCATCTGGACAGGGTCCGCCTCGAGCCGGTCGGGCAGGCTGTCGGTCTCGATCTCGAGGCGGATCCGCTTGCCTCGGGCCATCGGGGCGTGGCTGGCCTCGAGGCTGTGGATCAGTTCATCCGTCCGAACTGACTCCCGCTTGAGGCTCAGCGGGCTGGTCGAGTGCAGCAGGTCGGAGAGCCACCGCTCGAAGCGATCGACGGCGTTGACGATGCGGTCCTGGTTCTCGCGCAGGTCCGAGTCGGCCGGCAATTCCCCGCGGCTGATTTCGGCCAGGCTGCGGATGCCCGCGAGCGGGTTGCGGAGGTTGTGCGCGAGGCGGCGCACAAGTTCGCCCACCGCCGCGAGGCGCTCGCGCTCGACGAGGCGCCGCTGGGCGGCGACGACCATTTCGGCCATGTGATTGACCTCCCCGGAGAGTTGGCCGAACTCATCTCCGCTGCGGATCGCCAGCCGGTACCCGAAGTTTCCTGCGGCGATCTCCTCCGTGGCGCGGCGCAGTTCGGCAATGGGCCGCAGCACCCACCGCCGCACCAGGATCAGCGCCAGCACCCCCGTCATCAGCGTGATGAGCAGGCACGCACTCACGATCCGCAGCAGAATGACGCGGAGATCCCGGCCATAGTCCAGCGAGAGCTCCACGTCCCGCAGCAACTGCGCCTGGATGCGCTCGATGAGCGTGTGGACGGACTCGAATCGCTGCTGCGCCCGCTCGCGCTGGGGATGGTCGATGGTCAGGCCGCGCGCGGCGATCGTCGCGGACTGGTACGCCTCCATCTCCTCCTTGCACTGGCGCACGAGTTCCGTGAGCATCGCGGACGTGCTCTCGCCGGCGCGGCGGCGGTATCCCGGCCGGGCCGCCAGTTCCTTCATCACCGGATCAATCTGCCGGTCGATCGGCAGCCGCTCAAAGGCCTCCTGCGGCGAGGCGTTGGCCGCGTGGATCGCGGCGATGTCGTGCTCGAACGTCTGCTTGATGCGGTCGAGTTGCTCGAGCACGAACGTGAGGTCGCTGTAGGCGCTGCTGACCTCCTGGCTGATCGTCTGCACGCTCCAGGCGGCGAATCCGAGGCTGAGAAGGACGCTCAGCCCGATGAGCGCAAGGAGCACGGCGAATCGGTGCAGGAGTTTCAAAGCACGGAAGTCTAGAGCGGTCGCCGTCCGGGCGCAGCGCCTCGTAGCGGCGCCGAACCTCGCCGCTCCGGGCGAAGTTCGCAACCGGAGCATGGGCGTCCCGCCCGTGCGAGCACCGGTCGCTTCTCATTCGATTCGACACAATTGTGCCCGGCATCGGTCGGCGGCCATCAGGAATGCCGCCTGATTCGTCGTTCTCTTTTCGCCGGACCTCTGAGCCCATTCGCGCTGCGCTGCACGCCTCCGGCAAGAGCAGCAGCTTCGCCGCTGAGGGATCGCGCGGAGATCAGTTGAGGTGTGAGGTGTGTGGGGCGATGGTCAGCGCCGCGTCCACTGGTAGGTCCAGAGCCAGCGCGACTCGGGGCCGAGGGGCGACCTTGTTTCGCCCACCGAGCCGTCCACCGCGGCGATCTGCATGCGCCCGCCGTGGCGCATCGAGGGGAACCACACCAGGCCGTCGGAGTAGGGTCGGCCCGGCTCGCCGGGGGCGGTCGAGTAGTGGGGGGAGACGTCGCGCTGCTCGGCCAGGGCGCCGTCGATGTCCCACATGAGCGGGATCTGATCCAGCCGGCCTTCGCGGAGCAGGTTGTCGCTCAGGCGCACCGGCGCCGTGATCCAGAATCCGCCCTCGTGGAACTCGGGGTGGTCGAGACGGAGGTTGAAGGCGTAGGAGACGTTGCGGGCAGGCTGCACGGCGCCGGCGCGGCAGGGGGTCTGGGCGCGGATGGTGATGGCGCCGGAGACTTCAGCGCAGCCCATCACGCCGAGATCGCGGGCGGTCCCCTTGAACGTCCCGCCGGGCCACTTCCAGAACTCGTCGATGCGGTACTGCGACTCCTGGAAGGTTTCGAGGCGGAAGGTGTCGCTGTTCGTGTCTTCGCCGCGGTTGCCGTGCAGCGCGGCGTCGGCGAAGACGTTGAAGTCGAACGAAGCGCTGCGGAGATTGACCTGGCAGGAGTAGGCGCGGGAGCGCGAGCGCACCGAGAAGAGGCCGGGCAGCAGGAGCGAGACGAGCAGGGCGATGATGGAGAGAGTGACGAGAAGCTCGACGAGCGTGAAGGCTCGGCGAACGGGGCGCGCGGATCGGTTTGTGGGCGTTTCTCTCACTTGCTTCGCGAACCACTTCGACGCCAGGGGCGAACGGCCGTTGAGGCGGGCAGGTCAGGCGGGCCGTCCTCGTTGAACACATATGTTACCGAGCGGACGGGGAATTGCAAGGGAAATCGGCGGTGGCGCGGTAGATTCTTGAATAGGATATACAAATCCGGTTTTCTGCCTCCCTTTCCGCGAAACTGGCCAAAGTTTTTCGCCGCCGCCGACGGCGTGGGCGCGCCGGTCGAGTGTCGGGAGCGCTCGCCATCAAACTTCGCGGCGAAGAAGTGGGGGCGGCCAGGGGGCTTTTCACGGCCGTGAGCGGTCTTTTCTGCTCGCGCAGCCCGGCTCCGCGCGCCCTCTCGGCGCGGCGCTTCGGGTGAATGGCACAGGCGTTGCATATCGGCCTTTCGCTGCAGCGGCGGGTGATTGCGACCCGCCACCCAACGTGTACCTGACCCGCATCCAAACGCCTTTCAACCCAACAGGAGAGTTCATCATGTTCCTCACTCGCAAGTTCGCTTCGATCCTCTCGGTCCTCGTGCTCGCCGTGATGGCGCTCAACACCGCGACGGCCCAGGCGAACCCGGAAGACAAGATCTGGACCGCCAACGCCACGCAAGGCGCCGTCGTTCTCAAGGCCAAGTACAAGGAATCGCCCGAGAACGGGCTGCTCGACCAGACCCTTGAGGTGCAGATCGAAGACGCGCCCGCCAACGTGACGCTCAAGATCACGATCAACGGCCGCGCGGTCGGCACCATGACCACCGACGTGACCGGCCGCGGCGTCTTCCGCCGCGACATCTTCGGCGTCACGCCCGGACCCGACGGCCGTCCGACCGGTCCGCGCATCAACGAAGGCGACGTCATCCGCGTCGGCGCGGGAAGCCAGGGCATCTCCGCCACCTTTGTCCGCATCCAGTGATTCCTCCTTCCTGCCCGCCGACGGCGAAAGCCGCCGGCGGGCGTTTTGCGGACGCGGGCGCGCTGCGCCTGCGTCCGGCCGGCGGGCGCACCGTGCGTGCCCGCTGAGCGGACAGGTTGTGCCGCGGGCGCGGCGCTGCTCAACGCCCCTTCGCCCCCGGCGCTCGAACGAAACCGTGATCTGAAAGGAGAGCCTCCATGCAGTTCCAACGACTTCTTCTTCTCGCTCCCGCCCTGATGTTCGGCGCGAGCGCCTTGGGCCAGGTGAGTTTCGACCCGCCCGTTCCCTACGCCGTGGGGACGAGACCCGGCGGGTCGGCGCTGGCGGACTTCACCGGCGACGGAGCCCGGGACGTCGCGGTGACCATCGACACGCCGGATCGCATCGCGCTGCTCTTCAATAACGGCAGCGGCACTCTGGCGCCGGGCGGCACAGTCGTGCTCCCCAGCGGCGCCGGCGCCGGCGCGATCGTCGCGGCCGACCTCGACGGCGACGGCGATATTGACCTCGCCGTCGCGCTGCAGAACAGCAATCGCGTCCTGATCGCGATGAACAACGGCGCGGGGACGTTCACCGTCGGCGGCGCGTTCGCCACGGGCGCCAATCCCCGCGGTCTGACCGTGGCGGACCTCAATGGCGACGGCCGGCCCGACCTCGCCACCGCCAACCGCGACACAAACAACGCGACGGTCCTGCTCAACCAGGGCGGGGGAACGTTCGCGCCGACGAACATCTCCGCCGGCGCCGAGCCTCGCGGCGTGGCGCTGGGCGACTTCAACAACGACGGAGACGTCGATCTCGCCGTGAGCAATCACGACGACCGCACGATCTCGATCTTCTCGAACAACGGCGCAGGCGCGTTCGCTCCCGCGGGCACCCTCTCGACGGGCGGCCAGCGCCCGGAAGGGGCGGTTTCCGCCGACCTGAACGGCGACGGCCTGTGGGATGTCGCCGCGGCCGCGAACGGCAACGGCCTCGAGAGCGCCCTGGTCTACCTCGCGACGGGCGGCATGGCCTTCGGCGGCGGCACCGCTTATCCGACCGGCGGCGTGGACACCTCCGACATCGTCGCCGCCGATCTTGACTGCAGCGGTTCGATGGACCTCATCAGCTCGAACGCGACCTCCGGCAACTTCTCCGTCGTTCAGAACAACGGCGCGGGCGCGTTCGGCCCGGCCACGGTCGTCGCCAGCGGCGCCAACCCCGAGCGCGTCAGCGCCGGCGACCTCAACGGCGACGGGGCCGCAGACGTCGCGGTCGCCAACCGCGACAGCAACAGCCTGACGGTGCACATGAACACGACGTGCGGCGGGGGGTACACCCTCACGCTCAGCGGCACGTGCCCCGGCCCGGTGACGGTGAGTTGGTCCGGCGCCGAGCCGAATTCGCGCCAGGCTCTTCTCTTTGCAACGGCGCGAGGCAGTTTCCGGATCCCGCCGGGACAGCCCTGCGCCGGGACGGTTCTGGGGCTGGGTTCGAACCAGTTGCGCATCGTGACTCCGCCGGGCCTGTTCTCGACGGGTGGCGGCAGCGGCTCGCTCCAGGGCAACGCGGGCCCGGGCGTCTGCGGCGGGTTCCTTCAACTGATCCAGGCCGGCAACTGCCAGACGAGCAACGTCGCCGGTCTCTGACGACTTTGGGGGGAGCAGGCGGCGCGGCTTGCGCGTCCGCCTGCCTCCTCTCACTTTCCCTCGCTTCTTCACTCGGCGGCGCACGGTCTCGCGAGAGACCGTCGCGCCTTTTTTGGCTCCGGGGCCGGCCCAGGTCTGCGGTCCGCATTCACTTGCGGCCGCGTCGCCACTGGCGGATGCGCCACTTCCACTCTTCAATGCCGCAGTAGAGCACAGGCACGACGAAGAGGCTGATGATTTCGATCGTCATGCCGCCGAAGGTCGGGATGGCCATCGGCACCATGATGTCCGCTCCGCGCCCCGTCGAGGTGAGCACGGGCAGCAGCGCCAGGATGGTCGTCACGGTGGTGAGCAGGCAGGCGCGAATGCGGAGTTTGCCCGCTTCGAGGGTGGCCGCGCGAATCTGCGCGATCGACTCCGTCTCGCGCTCGCGGAAAACCTGCTGAAGGCGCGTCGCCATCACGACTCCGTCGTCCGTCGCGATCCCGAAGAGCGCGATGAAGCCCACCCACACGGCGACGCTCAGGTTGATGGGGTGGATCTGGAAGAGCGTGCGCAGGTTGGTGTCGAGGAAGTCGATGTCGAGGAACCAGTCGCGGCCGTAGAGCCAGATCATGAGGAACCCGCCGCTGCCCGCGACGAAGACCTGGCTGAAGACGATCCCCGTGATGGGCACGGAGCGGAACTGGAAGTAGAGGATAAGAAAGATGACCGCCAGCGCGAGGGGAAGCACGATGCGCAGGCGGTTCGTCGAGCGCACCTGGTTCTCGTAGGAGCCGGCGAAGCGGTAATCGACGCCCGTCGGAATGACGAGTTCGCCGGAGTCGACTTTCGACTGGAGGTAGTCCTGCGCGGTTTCGACGACGTCCACCTCCGCGAAACCGGTCTTCTTGTCGAAGAGCACGTACCCCACGAGTCGGCCGTCCTCGCTGCGGATCATCTCCGGTCCGCGGACGTACCTGATCTCCGCCAGTTCGGCGAGGGGGATCTGCACTCCCTCGGGCGTCGGGATGAGGATGTCGTCGAGCGTGTCGATGTCGTCGCGCAACTCGCGCAGGTAGCGGACGCGCACCGGGTAGCGCTCGCGCCCCTCGACGGTGGTGGTGAGGCGCACGCCTCCGACGGCGACCTCGATGATCTCCTGCACGTCGGCGATGCGCAGGCCGTAGCGAGCGATGCGCTCGCGGTCGATCTCGATTTCGAGGTAGGGCTTTCCGACGATGCGCTCGGCGAAGGCGGTGGCGGGTTCGACGGCGGGCACCTCCTTGAGGAGCGCTTCGAGTTGCACGCCGAACGCCTCGATCGTGGCCAGGTCAGGGCCGAAGACCTTGATGCCCATCGCGGCGCGGAAGCCGCTCTGGAGCATGACGAGGCGCGTCTCGATGGGCTGGAGTTTCGGCGCCGAAGTTGAACCGGGCACCTGCGCCGCCGCGATGATCTCCCGCCAGATGTCGTCGGGGCTGCGAACGTGGTCGCGCCACTGCCGATAGGGGCGTCCGTCGGGGTCGGGAATGAGTTGGCCGAACTCGTCGCGTACGAACTGGTCGGTTTCCTTGTCGTAGCGGAAACTCAGGCGCCGACCGCTCGCGTCCACAATGAACTCGGGCTTGTAGTTGATCACGGTCTCGACCATCGAGACGGGCGCCGGATCGAGCGCGCTCTCCGCCCGGCCGATCTTGCCGACCACGACATCCACCTCCGGGATGGAGGCGATCGCCTGGTCCATCTTCTGGATCGCGTCCAGCGCTTCGCCGATCGAGGCGTGCGGCATGAGAGAGGGCATGTAGAGGAAGGAGCCCTCATCAAGCGAAGGCATGAACTCGCGGCCGAAGCCCGGCATCGCGTGCGCGATCTCGACCACGGCTTCGGTGCGGCGGAGGCGCTCGGGCAGCCAGCCCCAGACGCGATCGAATCCCAGCCAGGCCGTCATGCCCAGGGCCACGAGGCCCGTCGGCAGGAGGAGCGTGGCGATCTTGTTGCGCAGCGCCCACGCCAGGAGGTGCGGGTACACGAGGTAGAAGACGTAGAAGAGCAGGAGCAGTCCGCCGACGAGCAGTCCGACAAAGGCCAGGTTGCGCGCGTAGCCGTTCTGCGGCCCCAGCGGCTCCCAGAGGCGCGTGAGCAGGTCGAGCACGAGGAGGCTGGCGACAACGTTGGCGGACCGGACAACGCCCCGCGCGACCAGTCGCGGCAGCCACTCCTGCACGAACCAGAAGGCGGCGAAGCCGAGGATCACCAGCCCGATGATGACGTGCCACTTGATCATCACGACGGCGCCGCCGATCGCCACGGCGGCGCAGATCAGGCGCCGCCCCCACCCCGGCCGAACGCGCCACGCGAAGAGAACGTGCGCCAGCGCCGGCAGGATGGTGAGCGCGATGATGATCGAGGCGATGAGGGCGAAGGTCTTGGTGTAGGCGAGGGGCTTGAAGAGCCTGCCCTCCTGCGCCTGCATGGCGAAGACGGGCAGGAAGCCGACGACGGTCGTGGAGACGGCGGTGAGGACCGCGCTGCCCACCTCGCTGCTGGCGCGGTAGATGACCTCGAGGCTCGATTCCTCCGGCCCGGCTTCGTCGAGGCGGCGCACGATGTTCTCGCACATCACGATGCCCATGTCCACGATCGTGCCCACGGCGATGGCGATGCCCGAAAGCGCGACGATGTTCGCGTCCACCCGGAACATCTTCATCCCGATGAACGTCGCCAGCACCGCCAGCGGCAGAATGGCGCTGATGAGCAGGCTGGAGCGGAAGTGCATGAGCATCATCACCACGACGATGACGGTGATGAGCACCTGCTGCTCGATCGCCGAGTTGAGCGTGCCGAGCGTTTCGTAGATCAGCCCGGTGCGGTCGTAGAAGGGAACGATCGTGATGCGGCTCTCGGTGCCGTCGGCGAGGGTCTTGGCCGGCAGACCCGGCGCGATCTTCTCGATCTCGCGTTTGACGTTCTCGATGACTTCGAGTGGATTGGCGCCGTGGCGGACGACGACGACGCCTCCGACGGCCTCGGCGCCGACCTTGTCGAGCGCCCCGAGGCGCAGCGCGGGGCCGCGCGTCACGTGCGCCACGTTGCGAAGGAGCACCGGCACGCCGTCGTTCGCCGCGACGGCGATGTTCTCGATGTCTTCAGGCGAGCGGAGAAAGCCGCGGCCGCGCACGAGGTACTCCGCTTTGTTGACTTCGATCGTGCGGGCGCCGACGTCGATGTTGCCGCGACGGACGGCGTTGGCGACCTGCTCGATTGTCACGCCGTAGGCTCGCATGGCGTCGGGATCGACGTCGATCTGGTACTCGGTGACGAACCCGCCGATGGAGGCGACTTCGGCCACTCCCTCCGCCGCGGCCAGCGCGTAGCGCACCGTCCAGTCCTGGGCGCTGCGCAGGTCGTGGAGGTCCCAGCCGCCCGTCGGCCGGCCCTGGGGATCGCGGCCCTCGAGGGTGTACCAGAAAACCTGGCCCAGGGCGGTGGCGTCCGGGCCGAGCGCGGGGGTCACGCCCTCGGGCAGCGTGTCTCCCGGCAGGCTCGCGAGTTTTTCGAGGATGCGCGAGCGGCTCCAGTAGAACTCCACGTCCTCGTTGAAGATCACGAAGATCATCGAGAAGCCGAAACTTGATGAACTGCGGATCGTCCTCACCCCCGGCACGCCGAGCAGCGCGACGGTGAGCGGATAGGTGATCTGATCGTCGATGTCCTGCGGGCTGCGGCCGGGCCACTCGGTGAAGACGATCTGCTGATTGTCGCCGATGTCAGGAATGGCGTCCACCGCCACGGGCGAGCGCGGCACGCCCTCGATCTTCCAGTCGAAAGGCGCCACGAGCACGCCCCAGCAGATGATCATCAGCGTGATCAGCGCGACGACCAGCTTCTGTTCGAGGCAGAAGCGGATGACGCGGTCGATGAGGCTGGGCGAGGGTGCGGCGTTCATGGCTGCGGCTCCGATCCATCCTCCGGCGCCGGCGGCAGACCCGACGGATACTCCGCGACGAACGATCCGCAGCGCAGCATCTCCGCGCCGAAGTAGGGATTGAGAAGATCCTCGCCGCGCTGGAGCCAGTCGGCTCCCTTGTCGTCGAACGCCATCGGGCAGTGCATCTGGAGGAGGGCCTCGCCGCTCGAGTGGCCGAAGATCCGAACGGCGTCAATGAGGGCGAGGGACCAGCGCTCGAATCGGGCGCGGGCGGCGCCGATGTCGGGCGCCTCGCGGAGGTTCGCCTGCACGCTGCTCAGGGCGGCCCTGACGCGGCGCCACACGCCGAGCGGTTCGCCGATGAGCCCCGTCTCATCGACGCCTTCAAGCGCCTCGTGGGCGCGCGGCGCGGCCGCGAGAAACGCGTCGAAGTCGTCGCCGGCCAGAGCCGCCTGCATCTCGACGTACTCGAGAAGGAGCCGGTCGAGGCCGTGGCGGAAGTGATCGGGCAGCGCGGCAGGCCCGAAGGAGGCGCCTCCGGCGGGCCGGGGCGCCGAACCGTGTTGATGCCCGCCCGTTCCGCCGCCCTCCGGGTTCATCATGCTCGCCTTGCCCGCGATCTGGAGGGACGAGTCGATGCGGAAGGCTCCATGCACGACCACCTCCTCGCCCTCGCGCAGTCCCTCGAGCACGACGTAGTGTGCTCCGGCGCGCGGGCCGAGAACCACGTCGCGCCCCTCGAACGTCGTCTGATCAGCCCCCGCCACGCGCACGTAGACGACGGCGCGCCGTCCGGTGATGAGCGGGGCCGTGGCAGGAATGACCAGCGGCGCGACCTCGCCGCGCGGCCCCACGTACCACGGCGACTCCTCGAAGGGCACGAGGTCCATCCCGCACACGTCGCACGTGCCCGGTTCGTCCTTGACAACCTCCGGGTGCATCGGGCTGATCCACTTGCCGGCAAGATCAGTCACCGGCAGCACGCCTTCGGCCCCGACGCGGCCGCGAACCGTCGCACGCACGTACATTCCCGGCTTGAGGCGCAAGTCGGCGTTCTCGACCGCGAGCCGCACGCGCACAGTGCGCGACATCATCGTCAGCACGGGTTCGATGAAGGAGATGCGGCCGTGAAACGTCTCGCCCGGGAAGGCGTCGCTGGTGAACTCGACGTCCTGACCGTAATGGACGAACGGCAACTGGGACTCATAGGCGTCGAGCAGGACCCAGAGGCGCGAGAGGTCGGCGAGTTGGAAGAGTTCTCCGCCGGTCTCGACGTACTGACCCTCGACGGCCATGCGGCGCGTCACGATTCCGCTCATCGGCGCGAAGATCGTCAAGCGCTCGATCAGCCCGTCCGTGGTTTCGAGGCGCTCGATCTGCTCGGCGGTGAGGCCCCAGAGACGGAGTTTGCCGCGCGCGGCATCCAGGGTGACCGCAGCCGACCGCCTGACCAGTTCACTCGGTGTGCGCGCGGGGTCTGCGGCGCGAGCCGCCTGCTGGAGTTCCACCTGAGCCGCGATGAGATCGGGGCTGTAGATTTCGGCGAGGTGATCGCCCTGTCTGACGGCGACGCCGGTGTAGTCCACATACAGGTGCTCGATCCGGCCGGGGAAGTACGCCGCGATCGTCGCCAGGCGCGTCTCATCGTACGCCACCTTGCCGACCAGCCGCGTCTCCCCGATCGGGAAGTACCGCGCCACCTTCGCCGTTTCCACCTCCGCGAGGCGCCGCGACTCCTCACTCATGCGGATCTGCCGCGGACCGAGATCTTCATCCTCATCCGTCGGGACGGGAATGAGATCCATGTGGCAGATCGGACACTTGGCGTCGGGGTCGGGCAGGCGCACGGTCGGGTGCATCGAGCAGGTGTACATCTGCACGCGCCGCGGTGCGCTTTCGGCGCCCGTATTTCCGGCGGCGTCGTGCTCGTGCGGCGCGGCGGAGGAAGCGGGCCCCGCGGCGCCGCGGCCGATGCCGTACCCCACCACGACCGCGACGATGATCAGCACCAGCGCGATCACCGCGGCCAGTGAACGCGCGAGCCACTGGAGTCCTTTGATCAAACGTGAAAGCAGGCGGTTCATGGCTTCATCTCCAGTTCGTGATGGTGCGAGGGCGCCGCAGCGTCGGGCTCGGCGGGCACCGGCCGGCCGACGATCGCGTCGAGGCGCGCCAGCGCGATGGCGCTGTCCGCGGCCGCGCGGCGCTGCGCCAGTTGAAACTCGAGGAGCATGCGCTCGGCGTCGAGGACATCGAGGAATCCGCCGCGTCCGCCCTGGTAGAGCCCCAGCAGCGAAGCGAGGGACTGGTCCGCCTTGGGTATGAGCGAGTCGCGGTAGAGCGCCAGGCGCCGGTTCGCGTCGCGATGTTCGAAGTGCGCCTCGCCGAGTTCAGCCGAGAGCATGTTGTACCGCGCCCGGCGCTCGGCGCTGACCGCCAGGCGCCGCGCGATCGACTCGCCCAGTTGCGCCTCGTTCTTCTCGCGCCACAGGGGGAGATTCACGGCCACGCCGAGCATCAGCGGATCGTTCAGGTCGCCCATCGGCTCGCGCATGTCCTCGTATTCGAGGCTGAGGGTGAAGTCGGGCAGCCGCTCGCGCCGCGCGAGTTCAGTGCCGATCCGCGCCGCCGTGATCTCGTCGTCCATCCCGTGCAGTTCGGGATTCGCCTCCCGGAGCAGGGCGAGCAATTCGTCGGCCCCGACGCCGACTCTCCTCGCATCGATGGGTCGGCCGAAGGGAACCGGCGCATCGTGCGGCCGGTTGAGCGCGGCGTTGAAGCGGGCGGCGAGCGAGACGCGCAGGTCGGCAAGCTGAGCGAGGCGGTCTTCGAGTTCCGCCGACTCGATCTGGAGGCGGACGAGGTCGGCCTGGCGCCCCGCCGCGACCTGGTACTGCGCGGCGGCGACCTCCTCCAGACGGCGCAGCAGATCGAGATTCTCCTGCGTCAGGGCGACGGCGTGGGCGATGTACTGGAGTTCGTAGTACGCCGAGGCGACCGCGTATCGCACCGCCAGCGCCGCCGACTCGAAGCGCTTGCGGCCGGCATCAGCCATCTTCGACGCTTCGCGGCCGCGCAACTCGCGCTTCCCCCACGCGGGCACCATCTGCGAGATGCCGACGGCGTAGCGCTCCTCGGCCCGGCGCAGCGCCCGGCCGATCATCAGCATCGGGTCGGGCAGCGCCGTGGCCTGATCAATGCGCTCGGAGTCCGCCTGCCAGCGGTAGAACGCCGCCTGCACCTCCGGGCTGTGCAGCAGCGCGTACGTCACGCACTCGTCGAGCGTGGAGGTCTCTCCGATGGACGGCTCTCCGTCGGCCGTCGATGCGACAGGGACCGACCCATCCGGCGGGGCCGAGCGCGGCGCGGCAAGCGCGCGGGTGACCGGCTCCACCTCGCGCGCATAGGCGGCGAGCAGATCCTCTTCGTAGAACGGCCGCGACGTCGAACAGGCGCTCAGCGCCAGCGCCGCTGCAACAGCAGGCGCCGCGGAAGCGCGGAATGGTGCAGGCATGATGCCGACTCCTCTGGACCACGGGAAAGGCGCCGCGCGCGCAGGTGAACAACCCGCGCAGCGCGCAAGAACACCGTGAGAGGAGCGGTCAGGTGAGCCAGACGCACAGCACCGCGCGGGTCCGCGCGGCGCCGGTGGGCGAGGCGGGGAAGCGATCGAGGCGCATCGCCGCCTGCCGCGGCAGAGTGAACTCGATGTTCCGGATGGCGACGAGCGCGAGATGAGGCAGGGACGCCGTCGCCGGCGCCGCGGGCGGCGGGCCGACGGGTGTTTCCGAACGCTGCGGCGCCTGCACGCACGGGCACTGGCGCGACTCGGGCGCCGGGGCAGCCTCGCAGCAGCAGGCCGCCAACGCAGCGCCATGGCATGGCGTCGTTGCCTGGACCATGGCGTCGGCGGCGCACGGCGCCACGGCCGCGCCGGCGACGAAGAGCGCCGGCGAGAGGATCAGCGCGAGGATGAGGAACACTCGGGCCATGGCTTTGGCAACCTGTCCGCCGGTCAAGTCTACTCTCCTACTTCGGACCGGGGCGGCGGAAAGTTCATCGACGCCTCGTTTCTCCGGCATTTGGGGGGGGCTTTACCCCTATCGGACGCGAGGTTACGGCTCGGTGCGGGCGACGATCGCCGTTCCCGCTGCGATGGAGTCGCTCGGGTGGACGATGACGCGCTCCCCCTCCCCAAGTCCTTCGACGATCTGCACTTCAAGGCTGGTGCGCCGGCCCGGGGTGACGGTCCTCAGGGCGGCCCTGCCGTCGCGCTCGATGAAGACGCACCACTCGCGGCCGCGCCGGAAGAGCGACCCGGCGGGGACCTTGAGCGCGTCCTCCTCGCGCCAGACGACAATGCGCGCCTCGACCCGGTACCCGTCCCCCAGCGCGCTCCACAACTCGAACGGGTCGGCGAAGTCGATGATTACGTTGACGCGCTGCTCTTCAACGCCCAGGGCGGAAATCTTGGTGAACGCCTGCGGCTCGACGAGCCGCACGACGCCGGACAGCACGCGCTCGCCTCCCCACCGCTCGATGTGCACCGGCGCCCCGGGGCGGATCTGCACGGCATCCGTCGAGAGGACATCGACCTCGATCTCAAGGTCGGCCGGGTCGCCCAGTTCGATGATCGGCGAGCCGGGCGAGACGACCGCGGCGCTCTCGTGCATGACGCGGAGCACTCGCCCCGTGATCGGCGAGCGGATGGTGAGGTACTCCGGCGCGCCCCCTCCGTCCGCGATGGGGCGGGTGCGGATGAGAGCGGCCTGGGCGAGTTCGAGTTCGAATCGGGCGATCTCCTGCGCGAAGCGCGCTGCGGCGAGTTCCTCCCGCGCCGTGCGATCGGCGAGCAGGGCGGCGTCGAGTTCGCGCTGCGTCGCCGCGTTGCGGTTGAACGCCGTCTGGATGCGGTCGAGTTCCACCGCCGCGTGCTCGCGCCGAGCGCGGGCGGCGTCGAGTTCCGGGCCGGTGCGCTCCAGCACCGCCTGGGCCCGGCGCACCCGCGCCTCCGACTCGAGATTCTCCCGCGCATCGAGGAGAGCCGGATCGACCGGCTCGAGGACGGCCACGACCGTCTCCCCCGCGACGACGGCGTCGCCGGCGTCGAGTTCGATGCGCTGCAACTGCCCGGTCAGCGGCGCCGAGACGACGTAGCGGTCGCGGATGCGCGTCCGTCCATCCTCATCGACGGTGACTTCGAGCGGACCGCGGGCCGCCTCGGCGAGGTCCACCGCGACCGGCTGCGGCCGAAAGGCGAAGACGATCGCCCCGATGACGCCCAGGGCGACGGCGAGCAGAACGAGCCTGGAGAGGAGATTCTTCGTCATGCCTCAGGCGCGGGTCTTAAGCACTTCGATCAGGTCGAGGTGGTCGATGCGCCGCCGCACGATCAGCCCCGAAACGACGCTGGCGAGGATGACCACCACGGCCGCGAATCCGTACGTCGAGTGCTTCACGATCAGGGGGATGCGGAACAGTTCCGAATCGACGGACGTGATCACCAGCGCCGAGAGAGTGTATCCGAGCGCCAGGCCCAGCGGGATCGCCAGCACCGTGAGCAGCGCCAGTTCACCCAGCAGGATCGCCGACGCCTCGCCGCGCGTGAACCCGATGACCCGCAGCGTCGCGAGTTCGCGGCTGCGCTCGGCGAGCGAAATCCGCGCGCTGTTGTAGACGACGCCAAAGGCGATGATCGTCGCGAAAATGATGTTCGAGAGGCGGATGCGCAGGAGATTCTCCGCAATGATCGCGTTGAAACTCTCGATCGTCGCCGTGCGGATCGCCACTCCCGCAACGGCCGGCATCTCCTTGAGTTCGCGGTACAGGCGGTCGATCTGCGCCTCGTCAGCGGCGAGGTAGGCGCCGCTGAGGCGGTCCTCCTCGCGCATCAGGCGCTGCGCGGCGTCGAGGCGCATGTACGCCGAGAGGCCCGTGAAGTCGTCGATGAACCCCGAGACGGGAATCTCGGCGACGGGGCGCTGCCCTTCGAGCACCTCCATCGTCACCAGCTCTCCAGGCGCCACGCCGAGCAGTTCACCGAGTTTGGCGGAAAGATACAGCCCGTCGCCGCTCGGCTGGATGACCCGCTCATTGAGATCGATGATGCGGAACAGCCGGGCGTCGTCGCACAGGGCCGTCACGCCGACGCGCCGGTTGCGGTGCCCGTGCCGCAGGCGGACGGGCAGAGTGCGGAACGGCTCGGCCGCGAGCACCCCCGGCAGGTGCCGCATCTCGCGCAGCGCCCGGCCATGGCTCGGCTCGCTGAGCGTCACCGTCACCGTCTGCCGCTGGGCGCGCTGAAACTGGAGTTCGAGAATGTAGTCGATGGCGTCCTTCATGAACGAGCCGACGACGAGCACCGCCGCCGCCATCGCGATGCCGAACACCGAGATCCCCGCCTTGATCGGCCGCCGCTCCAGTTCGCGCAGAATGGTGCGCGAGGCGGGTGAGACGAGGCGCTGCAGACCCAGGCGCTCGATGATCGTCGGGCGGAAGTTCGCCGGCGGCTCGGGGCGCATCGCCTCGGCCGGGGGCAGGCGCACCGCCTGGCGCACCGCGCTGAGCGTCCCGAGCAGGCCCGCGCCGAAGGAGATGCCGATCGCCGTCACGATGATGCGCGGGGGCAGGCTGAAGGCCAGAATCGGGAACTGGAAGAACCGCGTGTACATCTCTGCCAGCCCGCGGCCCATCCACGCCCCGATGATCGTCCCGATCGCCGCCCCCACGAGCGCGATCGTCAGCACCATCTGCGTGTAGTGCCAGCCGACCTGGAGGTTCGAGTAGCCGAAGGCCTTGAGGGCGGCGATCTGCTCGCGCTGCGTGGCGATGAGGCGCGTGAGGACGACGTTGAGCAGGAACGCCGCGACGAGCAGGAAAATCGTCGGCGCGATGACCGTCATGCCGCGCAACTCGCGGATCTCGTTCGAGACGAACTGGTGGGATGGGTGGTCCGCGCGGCCGTAGGCCCCCAGTCCGCCGTAGGGCGCCGTCAGGTCGTCGAGTTGCCGGATCACCTCCGCCTCGCTCGCCCCCGGCATGAGCACGAGGCTGATGTCGTTGAACGCCCCCTCCAGGTCGAAGGCCGGCGCCAGTTCCCGCTCGCTCATCCAGAAGACGCCGAAGCGCTTGTCGTCGGGGAGGATGTCGCCGGGACGGATCTGGTAGACGTACTCGGGGCTGAGCGCGATGCCGACGATGCGCAGCGTGTCGCGCCGGCCGTTGATGATGGCCCGCACGCTGTCGCCCGGCTGCAGGCCGTGCGCCCGGGCGAAGGCTTCGCCGACGAGCGCCTCGCCGCGGCGTCCCGGCTCGATGTACCGCCCGGCGCGGAGGTAGAGGCCGTTGATCGAGGGCTCGTGGGACTCGGGAACGGAGATCAGCCGCCCCAGCCCCGGCTCGGCCAGCCCCTCCACGTCGAGATTGACATCGACGACGACGCGCGTCGCCGCCTGGGCCACGCCCGGAATCTCCGCGATCCGCTCCCGCAGCGGGAGGGGCGCGCGCTTGAGGCCGGCAAAGACGTGCGCGAAGCGGTGCCGGTCGTAGTAGGTCGTCATCGTCTCCTCGAGCGATTCGAGCGTCGCCGCGGAGAGGATGAACGTCGCGATCCCGCTCGCCATCACCAGCGCGATCGCCAGCGCCTGCCCCTTCATTCCCAGCAGGTCGCGGACGAGTTTGCGATGGATGGCCGTGAGCATCATGCCCGATCACCAGAGCAGTTGACTGGCGGGAATCTTCACCTCATTGAGCCGCTCCGAGGCGATGCGCCCGTCGGAGAGGGAAACGACGCGGTCGGCCATGCCGGCGATCACGGCGTTGTGCGTGATCACCGCCGTCGCGGTTCCCAGTTCGCGGTTGACGCGCTCGATCGCTTCGAGCACGACGATGCCGGTGTGGACGTCGAGGGCGCCGGTCGGCTCGTCGCAGAGAAGGACCTGCGGCCGCTTGGCCACCGCCCGCGCGATCGCCACGCGCTGCTGCTCGCCGCCCGAGAGTTGCGAGGGGAAATGATCCAGGCGCTCGCCAAGCCCGACGAGGCGCAGCGCCTCGGCCGGCTCCATCGGATCGCGCGCGATGTCCGTCACCAGCGCGACATTCTCACGCGCCGTGAGACTCGGGATGAGGTTGTAGAACTGGAAGACGAATCCGACGTGCTCGCGCCGGTAGCGCGTCAGGGCAGCCTCGTCGTACTTCGTCAGGTCGTGATCCTGGTAACGCACGCTTCCCGAGGTCGGCACGTCGAGACCGCCGAGGATGTTCAGGAGGGTGGACTTGCCGCTGCCCGAAGGGCCGAGCAGAACCATGAACTCCCCTTCGTGGAGATCAAGATCGACGCCGCGCAGGGCGTGAACGTCCACCTCGCCGACGTGATAGACCTTTGTGATGCCGCGCGCCTGAAAGACGCTGGCCCGGCCGATGCCGGCTTGGTTCGGGTTGGTCGTGATTGTGGACATCGCGCCGATTCCCGGTGAAGGAGCAGAGGATCGTACGGGGTCCGGGCCGGCGAGTTGCCCGCCCGCGACCCGATTCGGGTGAGAGCCGCCACCGTACAATCAGCCTGATGCGGAAGTGGACCGGGCGCATCCTCGTTTTTCTGCTCCTCGGCGCGATCGTGAATGTCGCCGTGGCGTGGGGGATTGTGATCGCGCACGGCGATGTGACCTGTGAGACAATCGAGGAGTACTGGCGCAAGACCGATCGCTTCCGTGTGAGGGTCTATGTGCATTCCCGATTCGGATACCGTGTCGTCTCCGACAACGATATCAACGCCCCTCTCTACGCCCTTGTTGCTGCAATGGACTCGCAAGGTTCGCCGGCGCGCTACGACGGCTGGCTGTGGTGGTCCAAGGAGCGGACGTGGGATGGTGGCCACATCGGCGTCGGCTGGCCGGCGCCCGCGCTGTCCGCCACGGTCACCCAAGAGTGGGGCCCGATCGATGAGCCGGGCGGCAGGCGCATCCACACACTCCTCAGACACGGCTACACACGCGACAAGGGAAGGCTGCCGCGCGCCCTTCTCTACGAGACGATCCCGATGGTGTTTCCGTATCGGCCCGTGTGGGCGGGGCTCACTGCCAACAGTTCGCTCTACGCCGCCGTCATCGCGGCCGCAGCCATCTGCGCGGGTGCTCTCAAACGAGCCGCCCGCCTCCGCCGCGGCCTCTGCCCCGCCTGCGCCTACCCGCGCGGCTCATCGCCGGTCTGCACCGAATGCGGAGAGCCGCTGCCATGCTGAGTACGAAGCGCGGCTCGTACATTTCATCTCATTGAGTGCGAACCAGTTACGATCGACTTCGGGCTGAGCGTAATCGTACCAGTCCCCGTTTTTTTTCCGTCTGCACCAAAGGCGGAAGGGCGCCGCCGGCGACCTGCTGATCTTCGCACTGGCTTTCGCGCCACGGCGGGTCGTTGAAGCGCTCGAAGCCGGTCCCCCGCGGCCGGTGGAAGTCGCGGCCGGTGGTGAACTCATCGCCGACCATGGTGCGCCGATCGCCGCTGTTCCACTGGGACGGCGCCGCGGACGGGGCGACGATCACCGCGATACCGGGCAGCATGCAGGCGCAGAACATCCGAAGGCGACGATGACGCTCCCGTGTATGCGCCATGATTGAACCTCTGTGAAGAGTAACGGACGCCGGACCGCGATTCTCAAGGGGAATACTCCACGGCGCCCGAACCGGACCTTTTGAACCCGGCCCGGACGGGACTTCCTGGCCGCGTTCAATCGCGCACCCAGTCGAGCGATTCGACATTCTTCTTGAGGATCGGTTCTGCGTGCCAGTCCGCAAAGAGAACGTTCGCCGAGCCGAGGTGTCTCGCCTGCACCTTGCCTTCCCGTCCTTTGAATGAGAGTCCTGAGCCTGTGTACTCGGCGTCGAAGAGGATCGGCGTGGACACGGGGCGCGCGATCCACTGCAGTTTCACGAACGGCTGGGCGTTGGTCTCGAGGCCGCTGTTGAATCGGTAGGCCTTGATGAACGCCGGCGCCGTTCGATCGACTTCGGGGCACAGTTTGACTTTGGGATAGAAGTCCCTCAGGCCGTACACCGACTCGTCGTTCATCACGCCGAGGTATCGATTGAGGCCGAAGTACCAGCAGAGAATCTCCGGGTGGTTGGAGTCATCTTCGTGCGGCAGCGCGCCGTAGTCGATCTCGTAGAGGTTGAACGCCACGCCGTGCTGCCGCAGGTTTGACAGGCACTCGGCCGCTCGCGCCGAGCGGCGGCTGCGCGCCAGCGCCGGAAGCAGCAGCGCGATCAGGAGCGCCATGATCGAAATCACGACGAGCAGCTCGATGAGGGTGAACCCCGGCCGCCGCGATCTCGTCGGAGGATGATGTACCGTACTGGGGTCAGACTCCATGGGAGGCTCAATCCTGTCGGCAAGGCTCCGCCTTGCCGGGCTTCGCGCCGCTACTGAAACCGGTGCGACACCCGGTTCGAGACACGGCAGGTCGCTTCCTCATACGCCTGAAAGAGCACGGTGACGCCGCGCGCATTGCCCGGCACCGGCACGCTCAGCGCGGCGTGACCGTTGGAGTCAGCGACGGCCGAGCCCATGGGCGCCGCATCGAGGAGACTGAGCGTGATGTTGGGGCAGTTCGGAATCGACGTCGAGCCGGAGCGAAGCGAGTAATAAAAGCGCTGGCGGGCGCCGGGAGACGCGCCGTCGATCGTGAACGTGTTCGACTGACCCGCGATTCCCGGCGTCGGTCCGCCGAGGACCAGGAGATTGCTGCCGGAAGGAACGAGCAGAAATGCGTGAGTCTGACCGTTGATGGTCCCGCGTCCGACGATCATGCCCTCGTCGTTGATGTCCATCGCTTCCTTGAGGTTCCACCCCGAGAGAGGCGAGATGAGATCGTTGAGTTGCATCAGCTGCCCGTTCTCCCAGAGAAAGGCCCGCTTGACGTCGCCGACGTCGTCGGCGAACCCGACGATCTGGTTGTGGTTGTTCACCGCCCATGCCGCGCTCGACTTGCCGCCGAAGGTGCCCAGGTCGCGGGGGCCGCTTTGATCCCACATGCAGGCATGTGAAGGTCCCTGCGTCGTGTGCGACTCGCCCACGACGAGTCCCGTGCCGTTGAGGTCGTAGGCGAAACTGTTCGGCCCGCCCAGCGTGCCGAGATCGATCATCTGCTGATCGCGAATCACGAAGGCGTGCTGCGCGCCGCCGAGTACAAACGAATAGCCGGCGATCTGGGACGCGTCGTTGATGGCGCGGGCCCAGCTCGAAACGCCTCCGAGCGTGCCCAGGTCGGTCATCTGCCCGTTCTGCCAGAGGAATGCGCGCGTCGCGCCGGTGTTGGTGTCCGCCCAGCCCACGATCTGGTTGGAACTGTTGATGTCGTATGCCGAACTCTGCAGCCCGCCCAAGGTGCCCAGATCGAGCTTCTGATTGCCCTGCCAGCGCACAGCGTGCTGTGTCCAGTAGTTGATGTCGGCCCGTCCGACAATGACTCTCGACGCATTGATCGCGCGGGCGTTGCTCTCGCGTCCCCCGAGCGTGCCGAGATCGACCATCTGACTGCCGTTCCAGTAGAACGCATGATCGTCTCCCCCCGGGATGTCCGAGTAGCCGACCACGTGCCCCTCTCCGTTGAGGCCTCGTGATTCACTGTCGTTTCCACCGAGCGTACCCAGATCGATCACGTCGTACCGCTGGGCTTCAGCCACTGGACCGCCGGCGCAGAACCCGAACGCCAGCGCGATCACCGAGAATCCACGATTCATGTCTGACCTCCTCCTGTTAGTTTCCAGCCGGCGCAGCCGGCCTGTCGGCGCCTCGGGAATACGAACCGGGGCGCGCACCGGACAACGGCGGCGCGATTTCACTCTTCTTCGCCTGCACTCCCTTTGACGTGCGGCCTCGGGGAGCACGCCTATTCAGAACGACCTGCCTGAACCACGCGACAGCGTGATCGGTAGCGCAACCGGGATTGAAAAACAGATCCTTGGCCATGGCCCGTCGCTGCGCAGAGAACTCCGATGGATGTTCCAGCGCCCGTTTCAATGCCTCGACCACCAGGACCGGGTCGGCGACGACGGGGCCGGCATGCCGACCCCAGGTCTCGAGGTCAACCTGACTTCCCGCGCTGCGGCTGGCGCGCTTGATCAAGCGCGGCACATCTAGAAAGAGGATCGGGCGGTCGAGCAGCGAATACTCGCTCGACACCGATGACGCATCGGTGATGAGCACATCCGCGAGAAAGAGCAGCGGAATGACATCCACTTCCCGTGTCACCCGGACATGCGGGCCGCAATGCGGCGCCAGTCGGTCAAACCAGTTGATGTCCGTGTTCTTCGGATGATCGTGCGGCTTGACGATCAGGTCAAACGCGTCGCTTGCGGCGATTTCCGCGATGACCGCCTCGCCCATGGTCTCAAGCGAGTTGTGCTTCTGCCCCGTGGGCGCGTAGAGCACGATCGGCCGCGAGCCGTCGAGTCCGTGCAGCGCGAGAAGCCGGCCCCGATCAAATGCGCCGTTCAGAAGCCGATCGGTCTTCATGAAGCCGATTTCGAGGGCTCGCGGATCGTCCGGACCCATGAGCCCGGATTCCACGAAGCGCCGCTTCATGTACGGCCCGGCCATGAAGTAGTGGTCGGCGCCCATGTTGTCGGCCCGCACCGCCTTGTTGCGGAACGAAACCCCGTGGAAGATCTGGACGCTGCGGCCGACCTCGGCGGGTGCGATCATGTTGGTGTTGCCGGCGAACAGCACGTCGCAACGCGACTGCTCCAGGTCCACCGTGGGGATGATCAGCTCAGAGGCGACTCCGAACGGGCCGTACATTCCCCATTCGTCGTAGACCGTGGAGTCTCCCGACCTGGATCGCAGGCCGCCCGAGAGCCTGACTTCCACGCCCCTCATGCACAGCAGGTGGTCGAAGAGCGGCCGGAAGCACGCGAAGTGCACCGGCGCGTAACCCGTGAAAAGCACCTGAACGCAGCGCTGCCGACTCATGTCTGACGCCCTCGAACGGCGCCGTTGCCGACGCGGCCGTGATCTTTCGCACGGCTGTCAACGTGAATCGCGCCATTGGCGTGCGAATGTCCTTCGGCTCGTATCTTCATGCGCTGCCAGACGTCGCGCGCGGCGTGATCGAAGTCTTCCGGGAAGTCGATCTCCGTCCAGGGCATGTCGGCGATGTCGATCGCGTCGATTCTGACGACCGGTGCGATGGCCGAAACAGCCGCGGGCGCCCACTCCATGAGTGCGCCGCGGCTCACCATCTGGTCGGCCGCCTCGAACAGTCTTGCGGCTGCCGCCCCGTCGAACTTGAGCAGCCCGATGCTCTCGCCGCTCGAATCGCGGGGATCCATCGACTTGCTCAGCCGCACGACACGACGGTGGCGCAGAGACACCTTCATCTCCTCGGGATTCGAACCCGAAGTCGAGTCGTACGCCAGTCCGGAGCCGGCCGCCTCCGCAACTCGCTCATAGATCCGAGCGTCGGCGAAGAGGTCGCTGTTGACCATCATGAACTCCGACTTCACCCACTTGCGCGCCGTCCAGAGCGAGTAGAGGCTGTTCGTCGAGGCGTACCGCTCATTCTCAATGTACTCAACGGCATCACCGATCGCCTCGCGAACGTAATGGGCTCCATAGCCGACGACGACGCCAATCCTCAAGACGCCGCACGCTCTCAGGGAAGTTACCTGGTGCTCGATGAGGGTTCGTCCTCCGATGGAGAGCAATCCCTTGGGTTTCCCGTTGAGCAGGGCGCCCAGGCGGCTGCCCGTTCCCGCTGCAAGGATCAATGCCTCTGTCATGAATGAACCTGAACTTTCCCCCCGCTGTCGCGGGTTCACGACGGCGATTCGGCGCGCACCGGATCAAGACTCGAGGTCCCCGCCGGGTCGATGAAGGTCGCCGAACGGACATCGGAAGCGACGCGGCCTCGGCGCAACTCGATGATGCGATCGAACTTGTGGATCTGAATCGGCCTTGAGAACGACATGATGACCGTGCGCGATCCGGAGTGCCTCAACAGGGCTGACACCGCCTTCTTGGCGGCACTCTTGGTCAGTCCCGCCCCCAGGTCGTCAATGAGAAGCAGTGATGGGGCCGGCGTAAGGAGCAGCGCCTGTGCGAGGGCGATCTGCTTGCGTTCGCCGAGCGATAGTTCCTCGGATGAGATTCTGGTGTCGAGCCCGTCAGGCAAGTGACGAACCGCTTTGCTCGCTCCGCACTCCCGAAGCATCGTGAGGGCTCGCTCATCGGTCACCGCCGCGCCGACGCCGAGAATGCTGCGAAGGGGTCTCCGCGGCCATGTCGGAAGCGCCGGCACGAACAGCGACCTTCCGGCGAGCTCGATGGCGCTCTCGCGAAGGTCCCACTCGCGCTCGTCCCAGGCGAGACGGCCGCGGGCGCAGCGCTGGGTTCCGGCGAGCACCTGCAACAGCATCGTCTTGCCGCTGCCCGGCGATCCGAGCAGCGCGATTCGCTGCCCGGCGGGTATTTCGAGCGAATCGAGGCGCAGGGCGTTTCGCTTCCCGGTGCGCTTGACCACCCGCACGCGAACATCGCTCAGCCGCAGTTGCGAGGACAGCTCGGGCGGCGCTCCGGCTTCCGTGGCGCCCGGCGCGAGATCAGCGATCTCAAGCACTCGCTCAAGGCATGCGACGATTTTCCCGGTGCGGACACCCTGCCGAGTCAACTGGACCAGCGGCGCGCGCATCATCAGCGCGTAAAGCACAAACACGACGAGATGGCTGGAATCGATGCGGCCTGAGCGCGCACCCGCCATTCCGACGAGGAGACTGCCGACGACCGCCGCTCCGAAGATCGCGTGCGCCGCCCAGGTGGCACGACCCTGCAGCAGGGTGATGCGGGCCTCGTGACCGGCGCTCTCGGCGCTGTCGCTTGCGAACGAGTCATGACCGACTCCTTCGGAGTGCGACGCGTGCAGGACTTCAGCCAGCGCGCCTTCCTTGGCGCGGTACTTCGCCGCCCGTCGGTACACGGCGCCGGCGGTGCGCCAGGTAACCAGCATCGTGAACAACACGCCGAGACTGAAGACCAGGCCGAGGGCTGGATCGATGGCGATGAGCACGATCGACACGCCCAGCGCCATGGCGCCGTTGGTGGCAACGTGGACCAGAAACCCCTTCAGCCCGGCCTTGATGCGAGCCGTATCTCCGATGAGACGAGCGATGACGTCGCCCTGTCGAATGCCGTTGACCGACCGATGTATCGACACGCGCCCGATGGCGCGCGCCGCCTTCGAGCGGATGTCGTGGACCACCCCGATTGAAAAGCGCGCGAACGCAAGCCGCTCGCGGTGATCCGCGTAACCCATGATGGTCAGGAGAATGAGGAAGAGGGCCACCCAAAGCAGCAGCGGCCACCCGAGCATCATGCCCGGCGCGCCCTCGCCGACCGACGAGCCTGAGCCGGTCGGGAGAATCGGCTCCAATGCGGCCCGAAGGGTCCAGGGCAGCGCCAGTCGCGCCCCAACGACCGTCAGAGCCGCCACGAGGCCCCCGGCGAAAGTGGTTCGATGCGACTTCGCGAAGCGCACCAGGCGCATGGTGGCGGACTGCCGGCGGTGCTGGGGAGCACCGGAGAGATCAGTCCCCTCGTGCCCAATGACAGCAATTTTGGCCACCTGGGACTCCTGCCCACCATTCTCCATTCAGGGTTTGTTCCCCCTAAAAGGGAAGGTGACGATAAAATCGCGCCTCGCCGAGTCCGGAGGACCGAACGGGACAGTTCCAACCGGCTCGTACCCAGACTTCTTCACGTGATGTTGCAAGCCCGATGCCAGCGCTGCGCCGCTTCGTGGTGAAATGGGCGTGCGGCTGCCGTCTCCGATGGAAACTCCCCCCCCGACCACGAGTTCCCGTCTCCGGAGCGAGGTGATCCGAAGTCCCGGGTGTGCGTCGCCGCTGCGACGATCAAACCAGTCTAACGGAAAACTCGCACCAATGCAATGGTAAAAAGTGGCTCTTGGGGACGAAGGTCCGGGTGGACAAAGGCATGGGGACGTTTCCCCGGTCGAAGCGAATGGTCAGGGGGGCCGGCCATCCGCATGCGATCGGAAGGGCGATCGCTCCATCCGCTCAGTCAATGTTCGAAAGCGATCAGGCGCCGCCTCGGCGGAGAGGTCGCTTGGGTTGACGCCGGCTGTTTGTTCAGCGATGGAGAAGTGGCGGCAGGTGGACTCGAACCACCGACCTAGGGCTTATGAATCCCTCGCTCTAACCAACTGAGCTATGCCGCCGGGGCAGACCTCGGAGCGGCCTTGCGGCCGGTTTCCGGGCAGTTGCGATCTTAGTCGCCGCCTCCGGGTCGTTCCATCGCGCGGCGCGCAGCGCCGGCGGTCGGACCGGTGCGGCGCGGGACCGCCGATTGAGACGGTGCGCTGATTCGCGCGAGTCGGCCGCGTATCCTCCCTGTCATGGCCAGCGCCAACCTGCCATACCGCGTGGGGCATGGCTTCGACCTGCACCGGCTCGAACCCCTCGCTCCCGAGGGGGCGGGCAAGCCTCTGATCCTCGGCGGCGTGCGGATCGAGCACCACCTTGGCCCGGTCGGACACAGCGACGGTGATGCGCTGCTCCATGCCGTGACGGACGCGATTCTCGGCGCCCTCGGCCAGCCCGACATCGGCGAACTCTTCCCGGACGTCAGCCCGAAGTGGGCGGGGGCGGATTCGGCCATTTTCCTCGCCGAGGCGGTCAATCGGGCGAATTCGGGCGGTTACGAGTTGGGGAACGTCGATGCGACGGTTATCCTCCAGAAGCCCAAAGTCGCTCCGCACAAGGACGCTATTCGCCGCAATCTGGCCCGCCTGCTGGGGGTGGACGCCTCGCGGGTGAACCTGAAGGGCAAAACGCACGAAGAACTGGATGCGCTCGGAGCGGGGCGCGGCGTGGCCGTTCACGCCGTCGTGCTGCTCACGGCGAAGGGATCTCCACCGTGATGACCGGCGATCAAGGCGCCAATCCGCATCTCTGGCAGAAGGCCGCGTCGCTCTCGGCCCGGTTCCACGTGAACCAGGCGCGCAAGGACGGGCGAACTCCCTACGTCGCGCATCCTTTCCGCGTGGCGCTGGTGGTGTCGAACGTCTTCCAGGTGAGCGACCCGGTGGTGCTCGCCGCGGCCCTGCTCCACGACGTGATCGAAGACACTCCTGCGGACTACGACGACGTCTTTCACGCCTGCGGGAGCGACGTGGCGGAGATCGTCGCCGCCCTCACCAAGGACATGCGCCTGCCCGATGCGCAGCGCGAGCCGGCGTATGACCGGCAACTCGCCGCGGCGGACTGGCGCGTCAAACTCATCAAACTCGCCGACGTCTACGACAACATCTGCGACTCGAGTCCGGGCCGGCAGCGCCAGCGCTGCATCGACAAGGCGAATCGCGCCCTGAGCCTCGCGCTCGACGACGGCGACGAGCGCCTTCTCGAACCCGCCGAACGACTGCGCGATCTCATCCACGAGTTCGCCGAAGCGCCGGCTCACTCGACCGCGGGTGACTGAGAGATCGCGATGTGCCGTCGGAACCGCGGCGGACGGGCGGATCGAAGAGGCCTTCAGGTGGCGGTGGCCCGCAGCTGCCTCAGGATGGAGTCGATGATCGCGCCTTCCCACGTCAGGCTGATCGCCCCGTCGTGAAAGACCTCGACGAGCAGGGGGGCGACGTCGGAGGTGATGGCGAGGTCCTGGCGGGGCGAGGAGCCGTTGGCGAGCAGCGAGCGCACCATGTCGATGAGCAGGCGCGTCTCGCCGCGCGTCACGGCCAGCGCGTTGCGCGTGTTCTGGTGGAGAGCGGCGAGGGCGTCGATCTCCCGCCACTCCTCATCGGCGGCGAGGTCATAGGCGACGCAGTCGATGATGTCGCGCCACTGCCCGACGGGAACGACCAGCACTTCGGCGAGGTGGATGCGATCGAGCGCCTGCTCGAGAATGCCGCTGAGGTCGGCCTTGGGACGGTCGAGCACGAGGGCGTCGGGATAGGGCGTAACGCGACTGTCGGGATCGCGAAGATGCAGCGTCTTGAGACGCGGCTGGGGTTCAATCTCGAGGCGGGTCAACCCGTCCTCGTCGGCGGCCTCGATGAGTCCCTGTTCCTGAAGGCCGGGCAGAACCTCGCGGTACTGGACGAACTCCACCGGACAATCTCCGCTTGACGGTTCGCAGTCGTGGCTGGGGCGGCCCGCTGGCCGGGCCTCGCCACGAGAGTCTATCGGCTCGCTGCGCCCGAGCCAAGAGGGGCGCGAGCCGCGGCTCCCGCCACCGGATGCGCGATCCGCCCGCGCCCGCCATATCGTTGCCGGACGCCGCACGCGCCGCGCCGAACGGATTCCGCACCACCATGACGGGTCGAACCATCCTCTTCGTCTGCACCGGCAACACCTGCCGCTCCCCCATGGCGGAAGGGCTGGCGCGGCATCTGCTCGCGCATGGCCTGCTCGAGGGCGATCGCAACTGGCAGATCCAGTCGGCCGGCGCCTGGGCGTCGCTGGGCAGCCCTGCCGCACCCGAGGCGATCGACGCCATGCGCCGCCTCGGCGTGGACATCTCCACCCACCGCTCTCAGCCCCTCACCCGGGACCTCATCGACTGGGCGGCGGTCATCTTCGGCATGTCGCAAGCGCATCTCGAGCAGGTGCTCCGCCTCGACCCCGGCGCGCGCGACAAGGTTCGGCGGCTGGATCCCGAAGTGGACATCGACGATCCCATCGGCCGCCCGCAGGAGGTCTACGATCAGACGGCCCGGACGATCCGGCGACTCCTCGAAGCGAGGTTGAAGGAACTGGCGCGGTGAAGATCATCGTCGGGGCGGATCATCGGGGCGTCAAGGGCGCGGTGGAAGTCGTCGAACTCCTCCAGTCCCTTCAGCACGAGGTGCAGTACGTCGGCAGCCTCGACCAGACGCAGGTGGACTACCCCGACCAGGCCTTCATCGTCGCCGGAGCCGTCGCCCAAGGCCGCGCCGACCGCGGCATCCTCCTCACCGGCAGCGGCATCGGCACGTGCCTTTCGAGCAACAAGTTCAAGGGGGTCCGCGCCGTCGTCGGCTACGACCAGTGGAGCGCGGAAATCAGCCGGGCCCACCACGACTGCAACGTCCTGTGCCTTCCGGCCGATCTCGTCGGCCCCACCGACATCCGGATGATCCTCACGAAGTGGCTCGAAACGGAGTTCGAGGGGGGGCGGCACGAGCGCCGCCTGCGCAAGGTCCGCATGATCGAGGCGGGCGAGGATCCGCACGACTACCGCGAGGGCTGAGGCGCTTCGCCGGGGCCGGCTTCATCGCCCGGCTCGACGCCCAGCGGCGCGCCGCACTCGGGGCAGCGGCGCGAACCCGACTTCGCCGCGTCATAGTCGCAGCGCAGGCAGCGGAACTCCGGCGCGGGGGCGATCCACCGCGCGATCCCTTCGGTGGCGACCGCGAGGACGATGCCGGGGACGAGTTGCATCAGGCCGACGAAGAACCAGTACGCCTCAACCACCCCGCTCATGCCCGGCGGCGGACCGCCGCGCGACTGAAGGTAGAGCAGCAGCCCCTGCACCGTCTGAATCGAGCCGAAGATGATCAGCAGAACACCCGCGACGCGGCAGGCGACGAAGACAAAGTACCGCGTTCGTCGGGCCAGCAGGTATTCGCGTTGAGGCGTGGACATGAGCGGCTCCGGCCGGGTGATCGGGCGGGCGCATCATAGTGCGCTGTCGGCGTGCGGCTCATCGCGACAACCACGGTGAAGCGCCGGTGCAGCCGAGTCGTCAGACCGCCGAGCGCTTCCGCCTCGCTGCGCTCGGCGTCCTTGCTCGCGCTGCGGGCTCTGTCGGAATCAATTCCCGAAAAGATCGCGCGGGGCGAACAT
>JBDIVQ010000030.1:0-34183 GCA_039794345.1 Phycisphaerae bacterium
GCCGCGCGGCCGGCGATTGCAGCGGGCGACGCTGTGGGCATCGGCGGTCGTCGTCGCCGCCTTCCTGCTCTTTCCCAAGTATGTCGGGCTGCTTCTCGACGCCGACGCAAGCAGCGCCGTCGATCCCGACGCCGTTGAGTTGGTCTACACGATTGGAGGAATGTCGTGCGAAGGCTGCGCCGCCGCACTCCGCAGCAAGTTGGCCGCAGTCGAAGGCGTCATCGACGCCCAGGTGGACTACGCGACAAAGACCGCGACAGTACGAACTGCCGACATCGATTCGAACGATCGCGTCCTCGACGCGGCGTCCCGCCTTGGATACACCGCAATACTCCGCGGCCGGTAGGCACATTGCGATTGCGCTCCATCATGCACCCATCCGCTCCGTCGTCGTCACCCTTCGCCCACAGTACCGGCATTCGCGCCGCCTCCGGATCGCGCCGCCGGGGATGCGGCGGGTGTAGATGACTTCGAAGTGGCCGCAGCCGCACCTCGGGCAGCGGATGCCGCGCGGTTCGGACTCGCGCTTCGGCCTGGTGGTCGCCTCGCTCATCGCCGCCGACCTCCCTGGAGGTCAGAGAGCCGAATTCGCCGGCGCGGTGCCGGCTTCACGTCCGTGCCATAAAGCACCGCCCCATGCATCGACGCGGCGACGGCACAACCCACGAGGCAGTCGAGCCAGTGGTTGTCGAGACCGTCAACACGGAGTTTCCACTCATCAACCGTTCGACCCCGGCCCTGCGTCTTGACGCGGTACTCGCTCGTGAGGTGCTCGGCGAGGAGTTGGTGGTTCATCGCCGTGCGATTCGATGAGCCGCTCGTGCGCCCGAACAGCGACAGGCACCCCGGATCACCCATCGGCACCGCCAGCCGCGCCTGCACGAAAGACTTCCAGTAGTTCGTGTCGAAGACGACATGGCGCACGGCCCGCTTGCCGGTGATGACGGGGATACGCCAGTTCAGGCCGACGCGGTCGCCGCGCTTGCGTTTGTACTCGCTGAAGGGGATGCTCGAAGCGCCGACGTACCGGCCGTGGCTGGGCATGACGAGATTGGCGTACCGGCTCTGGCGGCAGAACTGGTAGACGACATCCGACGACTGTCCCCAGTTCGCGTCGATCAGGCACCGGTCGATGCGGACCATCGCGCCGTCATCGCGTCTCCATTCCCGGCCGAGCATCGCATCGGTCAGCCGTTCCAGCCCGGCGTAGACGGCGCCTTCGAGACCGGCGTGGGGCGCGGCCGCGGCAAGTGTGCGCCGGATGTCACGGAGTGTGAAGTACGCGTGGGGGTCCTTCTGGTCCGGCTCGGTGCCGTAATCGACCACGTTGCCCGTGAAGTCCTCTTCCCATGCCACGATGAGCCAGAAGAGCGCCTTGGCCTGCACGTCGATGAACATGGTCAGCAGGGATGAGCCGATGGGCACTTCGGCGCGTTCGTGGCCGCTCAGTTTGGCGCCGATCTGTTCGGCGGTGAGCAGATCCTCGTCGAGCGCCGTGCTCTCGGGGAGCGGTTCGTTCTGGTACTCGGCCCAGAACGCGGCCTCATCCTGGAGGCGCAGGTTCATCGCATGCTGGACAGCGCTGAGTTCATCGTGGTTGAAGCGGTCCGGCCAGGCGACCTCGGCGCCTTCATCCATCTCGGCGCGATTCTCGCCGTAGAACTCGGTGGCGCGGGTGATCCCGGCATCGGCGCGCAGTCCCTCGGCCCGCAGCCTCGCGTACTCCGCCCACAACTGCTCGCGGGTCGGGAACGAATAGACCATCTTCGTGCGCTGCCCCTGCCACTGCGGGTGCTTATCGCGGTCGAGCAGCCGGTCGGCGAGGTCGTCGGGGCGCACGACCGTGAGTGTCATCAGCCCTGCGATCTTTTTGCCCGGGCCGGCCAGGCCGAGAATGGCGCCGGCGAGGATGCGTTCGCGTGTGGCGCACTGCGAGGGCGATCGGGCCGACTCGTCGGTCTGCGGATCGTCGATGAGCACGAGCGAGGGGCGGACGCTGAGGCCATCGGGCCGTTTGTACTTCATGCCGCGGATGCGGCCGGTGATGCCTGCGACGCGGATGACCCCCCCGGAGGGCAGCGAACCCGGCACCGTCGGCAGGACGATCTCGTGCGCCGTCCATCCGATGTGGGTCTGGCTGCCTTCGAAGAGTTGGCCGGCCGCCCGTTGATGAATGCCGTCGAGGCAGTGGATGGGGAAACACGCCTCGGGGAAGTCGTGCAGGAGGGCTTCGCTGTTCTCCAGTTCGGCCTTGATCGATTCGAGCATCTGCCCGGCGTGCTCTTCGTCAGAGCCGATGAGGGAGACGAACTCGCGGTGGCCATAGAGCAGCGCCCAGAGACAGGCGATCTCGCACAAACTGGTCTTGCCGCTGCCGCGCGGCATCGCCATCGCGAACAGGCCGCCTTCGAGGACCGCCTGCTCGATGCGGGCGATGACCTTCAGATGGTCCGGCGACCATGACAGGTGGAACGTCTGCGGGAAATAGGTCTCGCAGAACAGGCGGAAGTTGCGACGGCACGCTTCCTTGCGGACCGGATCGATGATCTCGGGCAGCGAGTCGATGGTCCGGCCCGTGAAAGACTCGGGCAGGTGGCGAGCGCGCGCTGCGTCGGCATTCCCGTCGAACGAATCATCCTCGGTGGCGTCCTCACCGGCCAGGCGCGCGTGGCGCTCGATCACGAGCCACGCGGTGTAGCGCAGCAGGTCCACGGTCTTCCCGTCACCGATGCGATACCCGGCCCGGGTGCGATGCCGGTGGAGTTGCCGCTCGCTGATGACCTCGCCCAGCGGCGTGCTGTTGAGCAGTCGGCAGAGTTCAGCCGGCTTGAGTTGGCGCGGGTCAATCGCCACGGCCGCCTCCATTGGCGCTGGCGCTGTCGGCCATGTCGCGCACGAGCCACGCGGCGAAGTGCACCAGGTTGATCGTGCCATCGGCGTTCGTCGGCGCGCCCTCGTCGATGTCGCGCTCGATCATCGCTTCGCTCACCGGCTGGCCCCCGACGCGCGTCAACGTGCGCGCCGTGTCGGTCACCGATAGAGCGGCGGGATTGAGCGCGCCGGGCCGTTCGGCTTGCCGTGAGTCTGGTCGAACGGTCTGGTCTTCACGCGGCGTCGACACGGCGGCCCTCCCTGGCCCACAGCGCGCCCGGGCTGCTCGATGCGAGGCATCGGCCCATGTACGAACCCGGCCCAACGTGGGCCAGCACGGCGCGATGTTCGGCCATTCCTAGCAGATGCCTAGCACACGGCGCGCTGCCGGCGGCGAGGTTCCCCACACTCATGCCCAGTTGTGCACAATCTGCGAATCCTGCTCGAATCCTCGGCGAATCGCCTTGCATGTGCGGCGTTCTCATGGCTTCATGTGTCACTGAAAACGCGGCAACGGCCGCATCACCACGAACGCGAAAGGACGCATCACCATGACAACGAGAACCAACGAGAACGACACCGCCAGACGAATCCGGCAGCACGCGATGTTCAGCGAGACGGACCTGCGCTACCTGCGGGCCAAGGGCTACACCGACGAGGAAATCCTCGCCTTCTGGGATCGCGACCACGCGATGGGCAAGGAGCCGGTCATCCACGCCGGAACGCGGGTCGAGAGCATCGCCATCCGAGTCCAGTCGGTGCAGAAGCAGGTCAGCGCAAGCGCCGCGCTCAACATTGAACTGGGCATCAGCGCGTACAAGACCGGCTGCGCCAACGTCGCGGTGAGCGACACCTACGCACCGACGTACAGCTTCGAAGCCATCGACATCGACAGCACGAGGCGGGCGCTGGCCGAGCGGATCTTTGAGAAGAAGTTCGACGAGTTGAGCGCCGGCCAGCGCGGCGAACTCGACGCGGTCATTCGAGCCTGCATGCTCGTCGCCCACATCACCACCATCTGAACCACCACGCCAACCGCCACCACGCGGGAAAGGACCACGACCATGACCATCAGGCAGATCACCATCAAGGGCGAGCGGGGCGACGTTCTGATCCGCGACGCCGACTACGGGGCGCAGATTCTGTTCGGCGAGACCTGCCTCGAACTCTCGCGCCACAGCGGCGACGACGAACGCTGGGCCGCCGCGACGGCGACGGCCAAGGCGATCTACGGCAGCGACCGCCACGGCCGGCCGCGCTGCACCAACTCCGAAATCCACGCCGTGCGCCTCGAGATCGAGCGCGTCGCGGGCTGCTGAACCGCTGCGCAGGAAGGAATCACCATGAGCACGACACGCGACAACACCTTGAACACCATCGCCCGCGAGGTCCTGGGCCTCGAGACCTTGGAAACCCGCAACAGCGACAGCCTCGACTTCCACGACACCGCGGTGTGGTGCGTGAAGGAGGCGCTTGAGCGGGCCCACGACGCCGGTCGCCAGTCGGCGCGGCCGACCAAGGCCGTATGCCCCGCCTGCGGGCGCAAGATCGAGATCACGCCGCTGCCCAGCGGCAAGTGAGAGAGGAGCATCATGAACACCAGCGCCATTCACATTGAAAGAAATCGCCCCGCCCGCCGCAACGGCGCCGGCGCGCCCGATGTGGTCATCCGCGAGGCGCGCGACCGCGACGGCATCGTCCTGGGCCACCTCGTCGCCAGTCATGACGGCACGCCCGAAGGCATCGTCGCCGCCGCACGTCGCGCCACGGCCCGCATGTTCGACGCCTTCGCCGACGCATCGAACGTGAACAGCCGCATCATCGCGACCGACGCGACGGGCCGGCCGCGCTGGTCGGTGTCGCCGAACTTTGCAGTCATTGAAGAACTCGCCGCCATGTGACGGCGAGACGTTTCCACCAACCGCTGCATCAACGAAAGGAGCAGCACCATGAAGAAGAACGAAGTCCAGATCGGAAACACCTACGCCGCGAAGGTGAGCGGCAAGATCGCCAAGGTGCGCATCGACGCCGAGAACCGCAACGGCGGCTGGGACGCCACCAACATCGAAACGAAGAAGAAGGTGCGGATCAAGAGCGCCCAGCGACTTCGCAGCGAGGTCGGGCCGCCGAAGACGGCCAGCACGCCGCCACCGAAGGCGGCGGACAACAAGGATGCCAAACCGGCCTCCGGAACTGAATCCGGGGGCCGCGTTGTTGATCGGGATGCCCAGCGCCTCGCCGAGCGCGACGCCAAGGCCGCGGCCAAGGGCCTGGTCCTGAAAACCGAGATCGTCAACGGCAAGGAACGCTCGCGCTGGGTCAAGAAGGCCCAGCAGGCCGCGGCGCAGCAGGGCGAGCCGGAGACGACGAAGACGCCGGCCGACGCGCCGCCCACCGAGAAGCGCAAGGGCCGGCGCACGCCGCCGCGCATCGCGCTGGTCAACAAGGACCAGTACGCCGAGATCGCCAAGCAGGTCGAAAGCCTGCCCACCAGCCGCAACCACGTGTGCTGGAAGAAGAACGGCAAGTTGTATGAACTGTTCTTCCGTGTCGATGGCCGCACGCCGCTGCTCTACCGCGCACCGGCGACCTCGCCCATCGACGAGAAGACCGGCTGCCGCGAAGTGGATGCCGTCGGAACGGTGACGGGCGTCTTCCACATCAAGCAGAGCATCAAGCAACTCACCGGCAAGTCGCCGGCGCAGATCGGCATCACCATGCCGCCCGACCGCGGCGCGCCCAAGGCGCGCGGCGAGACGACGAAGAAGACGACCGGCGGCAAGGACGGCAAGGCCGACGCCAAGCCGCGCAAAAAGCGCGAGGGCTTGAGTGGCCTCGACGCCGCAGCACAGGTCCTGGGGCGGGCCAAAGAGCCCCTCGACGCGAAGACCATCGCCGAGCGCGCCATCGCGGCGGGCTGGAAGACCAACGGCGCCACGCCGCACGCCACGCTCTACGCCGCGATGATCCGCGAGATCAAAGCCAAGGGCAAGGACGCGCGGTTCATCAAAGCCGACAAGGGCCGGTTCACGGCCCGGAAAGGAGCGTGATCGATGGACCGGCAAGTCCAGCGACTGCTCGCCCATGCCGACCAGACCCGCGCCGCGATGCGCGACACCCTGGCCCAAATGCCCGCCGCCGAGAAGGCCGCGCTGATTCGCACCTGCGCCGCGGGCGATCTCGCCAGTCTCGACGAACGCACAGCGCTGCTCGTCGGCCTGCTCGCGGTGGTGGCCATCTTCGACCTGAGCGAATCGCGGGAGGAAGGCTGAGCCATGACGAAAGCCGACCTGCTCAAACTCCTCGAACCCTACGGCCTCGATGACCCCATCGTCTTCGTCTGCTTCGACGACGGCATCGTCGTGCATGAAGAAGTCACCGTCGCCAAGGACCACTGCACCGCGCGGCTGCTGCCCGATGGCGGCATCGTCATGCCCGTCGCCATCTACCTCAGCGGCGAGGGGCGGCAAGGCCAGGGCGGCGTCATGGGCGCGAGCAGCCCGCCCGGAAAGAACACCTGACCTTGAGAAAGGACCACTCACCCATGACGTGCCATTGTGATGACAACCTGGTCGAGCCGGAGGACGCCTGCCCGCGCTGCGGGCAGCGCCACGTTGACAACCTGATCTGGATCGACGACGGGCAGCGCGTCCGCTGCACCTCCTGCCTGAATGTCTACACGCCGCCGGCGCTGCGGCGGGAAGGAGGTGATGATCATGACCAGCAGCCATGAGACCAACTCGCTGCGCCAGGTGCTGCTCGCGGCCCAGCGCCTGCTCGAAGCACGCGAGCACCAGATGGTGACCGCCGAGGAATGGGAAGCGCTCACGAACGCCGTCAGCGCCGCGGTGCAAAGGCCAGTCGGCGGACCGAGCGAATCGTTCGCCGTGGACGCGGCCAGCGGCGCGCTGCTGCGCCGCGTCGTACCCAGACGCGGCCAGCCCTACGAGCATGCCTGCACGCGGGCCGTGTTCGAAGAGGTCGCCCACGCGATCGACCTGATGGGCAGCGCCGCTTTCACGCTCGAGGAGATTCGCACCAAGGTGGGCGACGGCGACGAATCGAAGATGCCGCCGTGGTCGCAGGTCGCCACGGCCATCGCGTTCCTGAAAGAGCGGTCCTGCATTGTGCCCGGCCGCGAGCGCAAGCATGTCGCCGCCACCGACGACACCTGGCTCGATGCGATGATCGAGTACCACGCCCTGCGCGAGAAGGGGACGGAGGAGGCGGCGGCCGAGTAACCGGCACCATCTCAGCGAGCGTTCACAGCCGTGGCCAAGGTCGCGGCTGTGTCTGCGGGAACGCCCCGCCATCCGGCAGCCAGTACAATGACCATCATGCTCAGGTGGGCTCGACGGATCGCCATCTTCCTGCTGCTTGGCGCGATCGCGAATGTTGCCGTGGCGTGGGGATGCGTTTTCGCGCACACCAACACCTCTTGGTACGATTCCGAGTGGTACAAGTGTCAAGCGAGGTCGCCAGCGGACGCTTTGATCGTGCTCATCACGGAGAAGTGGGGATATAGCCACGTATGTCCGACAGACATTCCGGAGGAACGATTCCGGGACAGCCCACACTTGTTTCTGCGCGACTACTCTGGACGCATGTGGTGGAAGGTGCTTCCGAGAGACACGCAGCCAGAGTTCTGGCGCCATCTGGCAAGCGGTTGGCCCATGTTGACGCTCGCGGCACATTTCGAATGCACCGTCGGAGATGAGTCGGACATTCATGTGCGATATGGCATCGTGGCTGACGCAGCCTCCTTGCGGGATGCCTTTTCGCCCATTTATCCGACCGTGTTGCCGTATCGTCCGCTCTGGATCGGTTTCTTGGTCAATACCGCGCTCTACGGGGCTGTCCTGGCGATGCTGCTCTATTCTCCCGGCAGAGTACGACGTTCGATTCGCAGGCGTCGAGGGCTGTGTACGGTCTGCGCCTACCCATGCGGCGCCTCGCCCGTCTGTACCGAGTGCGGCGAACCGCTGGCTACTTCGTCGGCTCGTGCGAGGAGCAGTTGAGGAGGACGGTCCATGCTGAAATGGTCCGGCCGAATTCTCGTCGTCCTGCTGATCGGCGCGATCGTGAATGTCGCGGTAGCGTGGATGGTTGTTGTTCACCACGTCCCAGTGAGCCGCGACATTGAACCACTTTACCGAAATCCGTATGACGAACAGTTCGTGACTTTCGTGACGACACGGTTCGCCTATGAGATCGTGGAGAGCACAGACCTCGACACCGCAACCTCGGATCAATCCGCATTCTTCACCAAGCCCTTTCGTGATCGCGTGTGGTGGTCCGCAACGCACGACGGCAAGCGCGCTGCACACCAGTGTCGGGCAGGCTGGCCCATGATGGCAGTCACTGCGTGGCAAACGGCGGACTTGGTTTCGGACCAATGGGGCATGTTCCAGCACGAAGGAGCCAAGGAACTGCACTGGGGTGTTGAATGGAAGGACGCCCCACCTAGGGGCATTCAACCGGTTGTACTGCCATTCTGTCCGATCTGGCCCGGATTCTTCCTTAACACTCTCGTCTACGCTGTGCCGGTCGCCGTTCTGTTCCTTGCGATCGGTGCGATACGCCGCCTCATCCGTCTTCGCCGAAACCAATGCCCCGCCTGCGGCTACCCACGCGGAACGTCTCCGGTCTGCACTGAATGCGGTGAGCCGCTGCCGGGTGTTGCGCCGAAGTGAAGCGAGCATTCGCGAGCGTGCCCTCACCGCATCCTCTCCTCGCGCGGCTTCATGGGAAGCGGCGACTCGTCGGTGCGCTCGAGAACGCCTGGCTTCCCTGAAAAGCGCTGGTATCGGTCAACGATGACATCGCAATAGGCCGGATCGATCTCCATCAGGAACGCGCGCCGCTGCGTCTGCTCAGCGGCGATCAGAGTGCTTCCTGATCCGCCGAACAAATCAAGCACATTCTCACCGGCGTGCGAGGAGTACTGCATGGCCCGTACCGCCAACTCGACGGGCTTTTCAGTCAAGTGCACCATCGACGCAGGGTTGACCTTCTTCACGTGCCAGAGGTCGGTCGCATTGTTCGGCCCGAAGAAGCGGTGCGCTGCGCCCTCGCGCCAACCGTAGAACGCGATCTCGAACGCGCCCATGAAGTCCTTGCGCGTCAGCACAGGGTGCTGCTTATCCCACACGATGCCCTGGCTGAAGTACAGGCCCGCGCGCTTCAACGGGCCGGGGTAGTTGCCGAGATTGGCATACCCGCCCCAGATGTAGAAGCCGCCGCCTGGGATGAGGACGCGCGCCATGTTGCCGAACCACGCGTCGAGCATCTCGTCGAACGCTTCGTCGGTCACGAAGTCATTGGCCAGCGGCCGGTCCTTGGCGCGCATCTTCTTCGTCGTCCGCTGTTTCTCGCCCTGGCGCGCGACATCGAACGACTGGTGATGCGTGCGCTTCTTCTTCGCTTCGGGGAAGGACGAGTTGCCCGCCGCGATCGCGTTGTTGCTGCGCGGCTCGACCTTGACGTTGTAGGGCGGGTCGGTGTTGACGAGATGGATCGGCTGGCCATCGAGCAGTCGATCGACATCGGCCGCGCTGGCGCTGTCACCGCAGAGCAGTCGGTGCTCGCCGAGAATCCACAGGTCGCCGCGCTTCGTGATCGGCTCATCGGGCGGCTCGGGGATCGAGTCGGGATCGGTCAGACCGTCGCGCACGCCCGGATCGAGCAACTTCGCCAGATCGTCCGCGCTGAAGCCCAGCGCCGACCAGTCGAAGCCGGCGCCCTGGAGTACGGCCATCTCCAGTGGCAGCAGTTCCATGTTCCACTCGGCCAACTCGGCCGACTTGTTATCTGCGATGCGGTACGCGCGCACCTTCTCGGGCGACAGATCCGTCGCGACATGGACCGGCACCTTCTCGAGCCCGAGGCGCTGCGCGGCCTTCCACCGCGTGTGGCCGCAGATGATTACGCCGTCGCCATCGACCACGATCGGCTGCCGCCAACCGAAGGCCTGGATGCTGTTCATCACAGCCTCGACGGCGTCATCGTTGAGGCGGGGGTTCTTCTCGTACGGTGTGATCTCGGCCAGCGGGCGAAGTTCAACCTTGAACGTGTTCATGAATCCGTTCTCCTTGTTCTGGTAGCCCGGCGGCCCGGGCGCGATTCCGCCGCCCCGCTGGCCGCCATGTCGCCGCCCACGTTCGCCCCTGTGGCGCGATGTGCCGCTGCGGCGTAGTTCCGGCCGCCTGCCTTGGGCACATCGCCCCGTGGGCCAACGTCGTCGCCCACGATCGGTCCGCCGTGGACCGGCAGGGGCAGCAGGCCGATCTCGCGATCGGACCGCGGGGCCGCGGCGAGGCGGACCTGCATGGTGTGAGCGCCTTCGCGCCACGCCAGCGCACAGTCTTCGCCGGCGTCGATCGCCGCGGGCGCGTCGGGCGGCGCTTCCGTCAGCGCCGCGCGCCCGGCGGCGGTGATCGAATACCATGCGCGGCCGTGCAGATCGGCCCCACTCTGGAGCCAGCCGCGGACCAGCGCGGGGATCGCCTGCTCCTCAAGAACCGACAGGTGGCGACGATTGGCGCGGCCGGTCTCGTCATTGCCGCACGCGCCCCAATACGGCGGCGTGTCGGCCAGCGCCCACTCCGCCGTCCATCGGGTGCCGAGGTGCGTCATCGTGGCCCGCGCATCATTGAGCTCAGCGAGGCGCTGACACACGGCCCGGCCATCGGCCCAGCACGGTGCGCCGGCCAGCGAGCAGGCCCGGTCGATGCCGGCGTCCCTCAGGCGGACGGCAACAACCCGGGTCTGCTCGATGCGGCGAACCAACAGGCCCGAACGTTCGAGTTGGCCGAGCACCGAGAGAATCGCCTCACGCTCATCTCTATCCCGCCCCTTGTTACGCCACCGCAATCCGGCCCCGTTGCGGAATGCCCGGCGGCCCAGGTACGCGGCAGCAGCGCCGCCGCCATTCCACGGACCGCGCCAAGGCGCGAAGACCGCCCAGAGTTCGCCCGCGAGGCGGCACAGAAGCAGGTCGTCGGTTTTCGCAGTCATCACTTCACCCCCTGTCCGGATTCATTCATGCGATCGCACATGCAAAACGCGGTTTCTGAGTCAATACAGCCGATTCGATTCCTGCCGAGCGCCAAGTCGGACACCCTTCCCGTCAAAATGTGTCTGTCTACATTGGCGGCTGTTCCCGCGGGCCTCACCGGCGACCAACTCGCGCCAAGTACCTATGGCGCGCTGAAAGAAGCGCCGCGCGCTGAAAGAAGCTGGAGAGCGCAAGTCGAGAAGAGAGATAGACATAGAGAGAGTACTACTACCTTCTTTCATTCTTCAGTCCCTCTCTTTCTCCGCGCGCACTTGCGCTTAAACACACCCCGTAGAATGAAGAAAGAAGTGAAAGAAGGGTCGGGCGGCATGGTCACTCCGTGAGCACATACACCGTCCGCGAGCGTCCGGTGGTCTTCTCGATGATCTCGGCCACGCGCTCGGTCTCGAGGAGGTTGTCGATGACCTCTTCGCGTTCGCGCTTGCTGAGATGCTGCGTCGCCCGGCACAGTTGAGATCGCGTCATGCGACCTCCCGCGGCGCGCATCGCCCGTACCACGGCCTTCTGCCGCGCATCGAACTCGCTGTGCGAGACGAACTGGTGGGCGAGGAAAAGAACACGTCTGCTCATATGTTCCGACAGCTCGCACGCCCAGAGCGCCGCAGATTCATCGACGACGGGCTTTTCGCGATCACGCGAGCAGGCGTAGAGCAGCGCGAGTCGACACGCTTTCTCCTCGACACGGGCCCAGATGGAGCGGACATCCTCGCGCGGCTCGAGCATCTCTTGGTCGGCCCGGGCGGCGAGCGCATCGAAGATGGCCCGCGCTTCGTCGGTGGTGGGGACGAGGATGGGTTGAGGATGCTCGCCAGAGAGATTGCCGCCGGGTGAGAACTCGTGCCACCAGCGGGCGGCGCTGACGATCGATTCGGGCGGGTTGAGATCCGCCAGCCAACGGCGCGGCGGCATGTCCTCACTCTCGAAGATGAGCAGCCGGGCCATGAAGCCGTCGCTCATGGCTTCGGGGGTCAGGGACTCCCGGAAGTGCGCCGAGGCGGTCGTCGCCAGGAGCGAGACGCAGGGCTGATCGACGATCTTGTTGCGGCGGGGGTCGGCGTACGCCTTTCCTTTAAACACGCCATGGGCGGACGAATACAGCTTCATCAGCGTGGAAACGATGTTGAAGAGATGTGGAGAGCGCCTCGGATCCCCGATGGTGCGCAGGAATCGGCCGAATTCGTCGATCTGGAAGAGGATGGATGGCTGGGCCTCGACGGCGGCGACGAGTCCCGCATCGCTGGCAAGTTCGCCCTGGCCGTCAAGTTCGGGCGCTCCGGCGAGGTAGAGAGTGCGGGAGTTGATCTTGCGCGGGTTGTCCTTGCCCGAGCCTGATCCGGCGAGACAGACAACGTAGAGATTGGTGCGGTTGCCCCTCTCATCGCGCACTTTGCGGCCGGCGAGTACGGCCTGGAGGCACAAAGCGGCAGCGAGTGCGAGCCAGGGCTGCCAGCGCGGGGCGGTGGCGCGATTGAACTCCACGACCTCGCCGATGAGGCCGGGGACATCGAGAAGATGATCGGGCAACGGTCCGGGATCGGACGGTGCGCCGGATGCAGGCGCCAGCGCCGGGGTTTCCTCGGTCGAACCGAGGATGCCTGCGAGATCGACGTCGTCGTGATCGGTGGGAGTGCTCGAGTCGCGCAGCCAGCCGCGTGGTCGATCGTGCGGTTTGGTTGCGGCGTCCTCGACTTTGTGCCTCAGTTCCTTCTCCGACCACGGCGGCTCGCAGCGCGGGTTGTAGCGCTCGATGAGCAGCTGCAGCGCCGCGTCGCGGTCAAGGCAGAATCCATGCACCATCGCGGTCGCCGCGGCGAAGGTCGTGCTGTGTCCGCCCTGGCCGGAGATGGCCGGCGGCATGGCGTCGAGGTACGCAGCCGCGCGCCGCAGCAGCGCATCATCGGAAACGACGGGCGTCGGTAACGTAGATTGCGGCCGGGCAGTGGAGGGTGCGCTGGTGCGCTCGACGACCGCGGCCACGAGCGCATCGACCGCCCCGCGCAACGTCTCGTACGTCACCGACGCCGGCTCACCGGTCAACCAGTCGTAGGTCTCACCGCACGGGTGAATGCTCGGGCCCACGACCGTCTGCGCGCCGGTGCTGCGGATCTCGACGATCATCCGCTTGGTGCCGGGGAAGTGGTGCTTCTTCGTGGTCGCACCTTCGCAGATGTACCACCAGTGCGAGTGCGGCGCACCGAGGCGGCCGCTCACCGCGAGAGTGGGGGGCAGGAAGCGCGGCGCCAGTTCGATCGCTTCGGGACAGTCGAGATCGACATCAACGAGCCAACCACTCGGCTCTCCAAGCAGCAGACCGATGTTGCCGACGCAGTTGAAATGCTGCGGCAGCTCAGCCTCGGTGAGGCGCAGGGACTGCCACGCGGTAAGCACCGGCGCCTTGCTCCGCACCGGAATGGGCACGACGCGGTAGCCGCGCGCGGTGTACAAGCGGGCGGCGTCGAGGAGAGTCGAGCCGGGCTGGGTCACGCCGCCTCCTCGAATGCGGATTCGCATAGCATGTCGCGAGGAGGCGCGGCCATGGAAGGATCGAACCCTGAGAAGGTCATCGCGGTGCTTCGATCAGATCCGAACCGCTGGCTGTGCGACGACTGCATTGCGCATCTCGCCGGGATCAAGAACCGCATCGCCGTGAACCCGATCGCGACGACACTCGGTTTGACGTCCGACTTCGACCGCGAGCGATCGGAGTGCTCACGGTGTTGTGAGACTAAGTTCGTGACTCGTCCTCGTCGCGCCTGAGACCGCATCAGAAGGGGATCTCCTCTTCAGGAATCCCGCCGTACGCTGAGGCGACCGCCGCAGCGCCTTGCTCGTTCTCGATGTTGAGCGGCTTGGGGCCGAGGATGTGGTCGACGATCCGGTCGTACTTTTCGCCAGCCTTGCGCTCCACTGTGATCGAGATTGTCGGCGCTAATGCGCCGCAGTCGGCGAGGTCGACGGCCTCATCAACGCTGCCGGGCACCGGTTCGTTGGAGCGGCGCCGCCACCACTGCTCAGCCCTCTGACGCGCGTATCCCGTGTGCTCGAAACACACCCATTCGCGGAATGTCGTCGAGAAACCGCAGCGGTACTCGATACGCATGGTGGGGGCGGCGATCGGGTCATTGCGCTTGTAGTGCACGTGGTAGGACACACCGTCCACAGTGTGCTCGGTTTGCGAGACCTGGTCGGAGAGGATGCCCGCGTTGGTGGCTTGCGGCTCGTGCTTGCTACGCTGGGGCGGCGGGAACTCGTACCCGCACTCCGGGCACATCAGGTAGCCCGCGGAGATGATGGCGTGGCAGCCCGGGCACTCCTTCATCGGCGCCTTGCCGACGCGCTCGATCGGCTCCTCGATGAGGAGGCAATCGACGGGCCCGTGGCGCATGATGTTCCCGCCGAAGTCAAGGACAAGGCAGTCCGACTTCTCGGGGTGAAGGCGGAAGCCTCGTCCCACCATTTGATAGTACAGCCCGGGCGAGAGTGTCGGGCGCAACATGGCCACACAGTCGATTCCCGGGGCATCAAAACCAGTCGTCAACACATTCACATTCGCCAGGTACTTCAACTCCCCCGCCTTGAATCGTTCGAGCAGTGCATCGCGCTCACGGATGGGTGTGTTGCCCTCGACGAACCCGCACTCGACTCCGTGGCGACTGCGCAACGTTTCCGCGACGTGTTGACCGTGGCGAATGCCGGAAGTGAAGATCAGCACCGAGCGGCGATCGGCGGTTTGCTCGATGATCTCGGCGCACGCACCCTGCACGAGGTCGTCGGTGTCCATGACATCCTCGACCTCGCCGGCGATGAACTCACCGGCGCGGGTGTGCAATCCGCTCATGTCGGCCCGCGCGACGCCAGCCTTGGTGCGCAGCGGGCAGAGGTAGCCCTGCACGATCAGTTCGCGCACGCCGACTTCGTAGCAGATGTGGTTGAGGATGTTGTCCGGCCCGCAGATCATGCCCGTCTTGAGGCGGAATGGCGTGGCGGTCAGGCCGATGACGCGCACCTCGGGATTGACGACTCTGGCGTCGGCGATGAAGGTGCGATACATCCCGTCGCCTTCGGCCGGGATCATGTGGGCTTCGTCCACGATGATGAGATTGACGGGGCCGAGATCGCAGGCCCGTTGATAGATGCTCTGAATCCCGGCGATGGTGACGGCGCAATTCAGTTCGCGGCGCTTCAGAGAGGCGGAGTACAAGCCGACGGGCAGATCGGGTGCGATGGTGCGGAGTTTGTCGAGCGCCTGCTCAAGGAGTTCCTTGACATGCGCCAGGATCAGCACTCGTCCGTTCCACAGGCTCACGGCGTCGCGACAGATCGTCGCCATCACGGGCGTCTTGCCGCCAGCGGTCGGGATCACGACGCAAGGGTTGTCTTCGCGGGTGCGCAGGTGGTGATACACCGCCTCAACAGCTTCGCTCTGATACGGCCGCAGTTCCATCAGGCGACGGCCTCCTGGGCCGCGCGCACGCTGGCCATCAGCGCCGGCAGATCCTCGGCGGCCAGGCAGATCATGCATTTGGATCGGCGGCGACGGAAGATGATGACCGGCACACGCTGACCTGCTGACTTCTGGAGTTTCTTCCACGCGTTCCAGAACTGCGGGCATGGAGTCTGGAGTTCTTCGGCATGCACACCGGGCAGGTGCGCCTCATGGCCATCCATCCCGATGGCCGCGGCCGTGTCACGCGCTGACTCACGGACTTCGCGCAACATGGCCGCATCGGCCACGCCGTTCGAACTGGCTGCGGACGTGGGCATCACTTCCTCGCCCAGGGAGGGGTACTGCCGGCCGCATTGGCGGCGGTTGCGCCTGCTGGTGCTGCACCGGAGTCGCGCTTCGCGTAACCCTTCACGACATTCGTGAGTTCGCCGGTGTCCTCGCGCTTCTTGAGACCGACATTCACAACGAGTGGCAGGTTGTGCAGTTCGGCCGAGTCGCGCGGCGCCATCACGCTCACGGCGCGACAGATTGATGACAAGGTGCCGCGGGCGATCTTGACCGTCTGTTCACTGGGGTGCTTGATGACGAGACGATCCCAGATCTTGCGGCCCTTGTGCGGGCCATCGAGGATGTCCAGTTCGAGTTGAAGGTACTCGCCCTTGCCGTTGCGGGTCGGTTTCATCTCCGAGGCGACGATGATCGCCAGGTACTTGCCCGCGGGAATGGGATCGAAGTTGGCGTTGGGTTCGACTTCGTTGGCGTCAAATCCATTGAGATGTGCCATGATGGATCAGTGTCCTTGTTCAGAGGTAGTGGCGGGTTCAGTGGAAACGAGCGGGTTCTCGCCGCGCACGAACGCGGCGTAGAGCCGGTAGTCGAGCGGGAACTCTTCGGGGAGGTTCAGACGGTTTTTCGCGACATGCGCCGGCCGCTCGGCGGTGCGGATGATCCGTTCGCCGGTGCCGATGCCCTGGGTGCGCTTGCGATCGAACCCCTCGCTCGTCGTCTTGGTCAGGACGCGGTAGGTCGCGAAGAGGACTTCATCGCACCACTCCTGCACCAGCGCCGACGCCTGCTTCTGGAGGCGAGGCACGTAGCGGTCGTAGGCGTCGGTTTCGGGATTATTGAACTTTTCGATCTGGGCGTGCGCGATCAGGATGACCTGCATGCCGTGCTGGGATCGCAGTGCATCGAGCCCGGCGAGCACTTCGCGCCACTGGCTCAGGGCGAAGACGTAGCCCTTCGCATATCCGATGTCTTCGATCGACTCGACGCCGCGCTGGGCGCAGACCTCGCCGAAGATGAGCCGCTCGAGCCAGTCGAGGGAATCGATCACGACCGTGCGATACTCGTGCGGCTCGGAATAGAGCGCGGAGAGCGATGCGAGCACATCGGCGTAGCGTGTCGCCAGCGGGAATCGATCGACTTCGAGGTCGTTGATGCCTTCTTCGGTCTGGATGAAGATCGGCTTCTCCGCCATGGCGCCGAACGTGCTCTTGCCAACGCCATGGACTCCGTGGAGCAGCACACGGCGCGGCAACTGGTTGCGGCCCTTCTGGATCGTTTGGAGCATGGTCATTGGGGTTCGATCTCCTATGGGTTTCAGCCGGCAGATGCGGCCGGTTCGGGTTGGGGTGTGATGGGCTGCGATGTGCGGCGGACCTGGAACGAGTCCTCGCCGAATTCGCGGGTGATGAAGGCGGTGAAGACGCGGATGACTGCATCGCCGGCGCCGGTGCGGCCGTCGATCAGAATGACGGAATGGGGGGCGTCGACGTGGTACGACACTTCCATCCGCACCCGCGCTTCGCCAAAGAGGCCCTCGGCGGCGACGATGGCCAGGTGGAGCGTGGCCTCGACCTCGGTCAGGTCGACGCCGGATCGGAACGAAAATCGAAACACGGTGTCGGACATGGGCGTTGCCTCCTGTTCTTGGAACCCGCACGGCAGACTGGACTGTGCGTGTGAGCCCTCCCGGGGTTACCTATGCCGTGCGTTGGCGCGTTGCGCGCTCGTTGCCCGGAAAGTCGTGGATCTTCGAACTTGCGACGGATGCGGAGCATCTCGTTGCCGACCTGGCGCCGGGAGAGGGGGCGGCCGAGGCGCTGCGTCCACTCGCGCGAGGCGCTGGCGACGCCGTGTTCCGCGACATGGTGGAGGAGGTCGCGCTCCTCGGGTGTCAGCTGCGCCAGGCCGTGGCGGACGTGTTCCTCAAGGATGAGAAGATCAAGTGGAGCCGGGCGGGATCGAAAGGTGTGCCGCCGGCCGTCAGTTACAACGAGTACCTCCAGCAGCGGAGTCGGAACACCATCGCACTCGATCATCGATCTATCGATCGAGAGAGCGGGTCGGCCGTTCCACCGCTTCTGGCGGTGCCGGCGGCGCAGCTCCATGCCGATCCAGCTACGGATCGCGGTGTTGACGAACGCTTCGATGCTGCCCCGATCCGGGTCGTAGAGGTGGGATTTGCGCCACACGTAGATGTGCATCTCCTGCTCGCATTCGTCGAGATCCGACTTCGAGAAGTCGGAGCGGCGGCACAGCTGGCGGGCCTTTGTTTTGATCAGTTCAGCGGTGGATGGGTGATTGACGACGTCATGGCGGGTCTCCACAGGGCCTTCCCGCCGGAGGGGAGTCCCGGAGAGCCGGCCAACAGTGCGCGAAGGATCGCTGTGCCGTGGCGGCGCTCGCCACGGTTGAACACAGACGCGCGATGTGACCGCCGGGTTATGACCTCACGGCTACCCGCCGTGCGTCACAACCCATGTGGATTTGCTACAAACCGTGTGGAATCTGTTCCGACAACAGAAAATCACAGCAGCCAGTCGATTACTCGATCCGGCGTATACCGGAACACCATGCCTGTGCTGATGAACCCGCGCAAATGCCTGCCGAGCGCAGAGTGGAGATCGGTGATGCTGTCGATTTCCCTCGAAATCGCGGACGAGATCGCTTTCCCGATCGTTGAGGCATCGCTCCTTTTGCGTGGCTTGCCGCGATTGTCGAGCACTCGGCTCAGCTCGATTGACACCTGTTCGAGTCGCGGTCGAATGACATTGATCCCGCCGAGGTCGTTGTTCTTCTCTGCTTCTTCGAGTTGTGCAGTCAGATCGAAATAGGCGCGGCGCAACTCAGCCTTTCCGCGATCATCGATCATCTCGCCCAGCGAGCCCCATGCAAAGCGAGGGTCGAGCCCGGCGCGCGCCGCGAGGAGTTGGACTGCGAATACGTCCCGATAGGGGTCGGCGAGCAGGCGGGCGATGTACCCCATGCCAACGGAATCCTTGATGTGTCGGATGTCACTTCCGTCGAACGCGACATCCCAAAAGTCTCCAGCCCGCCGGAACATGTATTGTGGCGGCAGCTCGAACGTCGCACGCCGGGCCAGCGCGTGTTCGACGAGTGCTCGATCAACCACGACGGCATCGGCGCTGATCATGCAGACTGTGCTGAGTGTGAGAAAAATGGGCTTCGGATCTGGCCACGTATCGGGCAACGGCATCTCGACTGGTACGAAAGCGACTGTTGGCAGCGGGGAGCGAGGAATCGCCGCCGCGCACTTGTGGCTATCTCGACGACAAAGACCACGTGCAAAGCACACGTCCACTCGCTGTCCGTGCCACGCAAGATGTCCGCAGCTGAAGACGCGATCCCCGCGTACCGAATTGACACCACCTGACAGGTCGAGTGAGGCGGCGATGATTTCCGCAATCGCACGAGCGTTCCCCCGCCAGGTCTGCCGATGCGCCTCAGTGATCGGGACGCGTGCCTCGCGCGGGCACTTGACGAAGAGTCGCGTCGTGGCCGCTGGTCCTGGTCGGGCGATGATCGGCGCCATGTGGGGCGTGGCGCACACCGGGCATCGGATCCGATGCGCCGGCGGGCCCGGCACGAAGAGCTTCGAGGCCGTGAGAGCCGAGCGAGACTCAGTCGGGATGCGGCGCCACGCGTCTGGCGTGAGCACCGGCTCCACTGCTTCGAGGGTCGCCCAGAGGATGTCGAGTGCGTTAGTCATGGCTGATTCTCCACGCCTCCAGGCAACTCAGCCCGATCTCCTGGAGGTCATCGTCATCGATGCTCTTGAGATTGCATGCCCGCGGCGTCACCTTGAGGTTGATCATGCGCGGACGCTTCTCTCCGTTCCGAGAGCACTGGATTCGAATCCAGATCTCCTCGACGGTGAGCTGGGCGCGCGAGAGATCAATCGCCGTGATCATGTGGTCGAGCTTCTCGATGATCTTGTCCCATGTCGTTCCCTTGCGGATTCGCAACTGGAGTCCCTCGATGTTGAAGCCTTCCACGCGGGGGTAAATGAGCAGTCGCGACACCTCGATACGTTCGACCTTGGCCGAATCCTGACCCGTGAAGTCGAAGCCCTCTTCGAGCAGGTGGTCGAGCGAGTAGGTCGGACGTTCCGGGTCGAGGTCCTCGACTTCGGTCTGAGTCATCGCCTGGTAGAACCGGCGGCGAAGCTCGAGCTGAGCCGACTGGCCGCCTGAGGCGATGATTTCGAGCGAGCCGGTTTTGGGTGTGAACACGTAGAGGATGCTGAAGGCCGTGGGGAGGTTAAGGGACTCCAGCTCACCTTCACGGTTGAAGACCATGAAGTTCTCCGGCCAGTTTGGCAGGTACGCGAACAAGTACACGGCGCCATTCTTGCGCGTGTACGGGTGAATCTCGCACACATCTCCCCGGAACTCTCCGCTGTGGTGATCGATGAGGGACTGGCTGAGGGCGCGAATTCGATCCTCATCGGCGCTGAACTGACCGCAGTCTACGCCCTGCCACTTGCGCCAGTACATCGACTTCGCGAGATCGTCCGCGCGAACGAAGATGACTGCTTCCCGGAATGCTGCCCTCGCGTGGAGATAGGTCCAGACGACTTTGTCGATCCTTGACTCTTGCTTCGACCACGTATTCACGAGCTCGGGACTGTGGCCCCGCAGTTCCTCCAGCAGCACCTTGAGGTGGCAGGCGGGTGTCATGCTGAGGAAGGTTCGGAGCAGAAACTGAATGTCCCGCTTCTGATTATTCGGAAGCGCCACCAGCGCGTTGAAGAGCAGATCGACCTGCCGCTTCTTCTTCAGTTGCAGCCAGTCGAGCGATGCCAGTTCGGGATAGCGCAAGAACAGTGCCTGTCGCAAGTCGGGATCAATCTGCTTGAGGGTCTTTTTCAGGTTGAATGCGGCCATGGGATTCTCCTTGTCTAAAGGTTGGCTGTGATGTACCATGCAGTGAACGGTAAAGCATGCTCGCGCAAAGAAACGCGGGAACTCATCCAAACAGCCCCGGCTCGATGCGCGAGACCAGCAGTCCGAGCGCCTGTAGTCTGAATCGCATGGCCTGAGCGGACACTTCGAACGTCTTCGCCAGGGGTTTGCAGAACTCGTCCATCGCCATCTCCTCGTTCGCCCTTCGATCGGCGTGGAGATCACGAATCACCAAGCTTGCGAGCGCGACTGGTTCTTCGGTGCATCGCCATCGCTGCCAGGCCTCCCGGATCATTCGGCGGGGCATGAGCACATGCGCGGCGAAAGCATTCGCTTGCATCTCCTCCGGTGGGTTCGCACTTGAACGATTGACGAAGGCGGCATCGCAGTCGTGCTCGAACAGGGGCGCCGCGGCAGGGTCGTTCATCAAGTGCTGTCGATGGAGCCGCCAGTGGCCGACCTCGTGGGCCAGGGTGAACCTGTATCGTCCCAGCATGGCTGGGTTGAGCGCTGGATCGAGCGTTCGGTCGAACTTGATCAGCCGCTTTCCGAACCACATGCCCCCGAGCACGTCCGCATGCCCGAGCTCCGTTCGCAGGTCGGCGACCTCGCAACTCAGTCGCAAGTGGCACTCGAGGATCTCCTCAATCGGCACGGGTGGCTCGACGGTTACCTCTTGCGCCTGCTCCCACTCGGCGATGAGCAGGTTCGCCTCCTCCTCGATCTGATGATCACGCAGGAAGGGCACGCGGGACCGGTTGTACGTTCGTCGAGTCATCAGTCCTTATCCTTCTTCATCCTCCTCGCTTGTTCGGCAAGGCTACGGAGTTGTTCGATTGTCAGGCCCTGGGCCGCCCGGAGTAACTCAGGCATGTCCTTCGGGGCGCTCCTTACGATTCCCGCGACGTCTTCCGGCACACGCCCTGCGAGCGCGATCCACTCATCCGGGTCGGCGCCAAGCAACTCCGCCATCCTTCGCATCCGTTCGGCGGTCGGTGGTCGATCGAGCTTGTCCTGCTCAACGAGAGAGAGGTAGGTTGGGCTCACACCAACCAACTCAGCGAACTTTCGCAGGCTGTATCCCTTGGCGAGGCGAGCCTCGCGAATCAACGGTCCCAGAGTTTTTGGCTTGCCAGCCATCTTGAACACGACCCTTCTTTACCGTACCTCGATGGTCGAATCGAGCCCGAGGTCCATGATCGCCTGCTTGATGTCTGCGCGAAGCGCACTTTCAACATCTGTTGTCACTTCCACCTCCATCTCGACCCGTATCCGAAATCCATCGCCCGTGCGCAACTTCGGAAGGAGCCGAGTGCCCAGCCGGTTCCACAACTCGGGCGGCACGCTCCCAACGACGCGGAGCGCAACGGTTTGTGGGCCCGCCGCTGATCGCTCGCCCCCGAAGAGGGGCCCGGTCTCCACAGGCTTGTCGGGGACAGCGGCTGGCTGGGTTAGCAACTCCTTCGTCTCGGGTTTCGCTTCGTCTCCGCGCGTGAGCAATTCTGCCGTGTGACCCTTGAGAAGAACCACACCGGATTCGAAGGCGACCTCATCGACGGAGATCGCATCGCGGAACCAGATTCTCTCGTATTTGCCGTCGGCTTTCGGCCCAGAGGCGAGCCCGAAGTCGCCGTTGCGCACGAACTCGGTCAGGCGATGCTTGAGCACGGTGTCTGGATCGAGCAACCTTGTTAAAGCGCCGTTGAGGAACGACTGACGAAGACTCGACAGCGGCCATGCCCCCGATTCCGCAAATGCACGCGGCCAGTTTCGGTCCAGATAGCCGGCGCCCACCGATTCGTTCAGCATGGCTTCGGCTTTCAGTGCGGCAATAACCCGTCCGCAGAGGCTCTCCGCACCACTCGAATGGCCCGCACCGAGATCAATCGCCTTGAGGCCATCGCTCGCGGTCGCGTCGGCCAGCACCACGTATCTGTACTGTGCCCAGACCTGCTCACGAACGCTGTCCTCCGCCTCCTTCACCTTGATCTCAATCTCGCGGAGATCTGCTCGGTCATAATCAGTGCCGAGGATTCCCTCACGAACATCACGCTGCACTCGCCGCCACGCGAGGAGCATCTCCACCTTCTCCCGCAGGTCCCGGCCCGGCTTGCGAATGCACCAGACCAGGGCCCCGGGATACAAGCGATCCGACTTAGCCCGGCGTTTGGTCCACTCCGCGACTTGCGTGCGAAGTCCGCCCTGTCCATTCCACTCCCAATCAGGGTCCGCCACAACGAGTGTCAGCCGTGGCGAATCCGAGATCTCCGTGGAATCGGTCGGGAACAGAACCAGTGGGATCGATCGACCGCGCCCAAACTCTTCCTCGACGAACTTTCTGGTAGCAGGCCTCACTTCGCTCTCGTCATCAAGCGATGCACGACGATCGTGGACAGCCTTCTCAATCTTGGCCTTGTGGAAGATCTTGAAGCCGTCCGATCCGACGCGCTGCACGAAGAATGCACGGGATTCCAGAGCCACCGCTGCATTGTCGATGGAAGTCGTGTCCAGGTCAGGTTCGCCGAGCGCAAAGCGGAGTTCCGGCAGATGCGCGATCTTTTCACGCTGGCCTCCGGATGACTCGAAGAGGATCGCGCAGCCAGTCCGCTTGTGAATGTCCCTCAGCGCGCCCTTCGTATCTGCATCGAGTCCGCGAGCGTGTGCCTGGTCGCCGGCGAGGTCCGTCTCGATCGCTGCCTTCAGTCGCATCTCGCCAAGTTGCCCAAGCACGACTGCGCGGAAGCCAGGGTGATGGAGCGGCGCCGAGCCCAGCGTGATCAGCGGCTCGTTGCGCGCCTGCTTGTGATGCTCGCTGAACACCCAGGAAATCCACTGTGCCAGCATTGCCAGTGTGCCGCGGGTTTGCTGGAACTGCGGGAGTGGAGCCCACTTCCTCTGGAACACCGACAGCGTTGCGGGGTGAAACGGGTAGCAGGCTTCGAACTTGCTCTGGAGGTGCTCCTTGGCCTTCTTCTCCGTCGCAGAGGTATCGACCGCCATCCACTCTGGCGGCAACTGAGCACGGCGCTCGAAGCACCAATCGGCATAGGCGCGCGCCACGTTCTTTCGGACGCGCTCGTTGCCGAGGTCGTCAAACAATCGCCGGCGAATCACCTCGCTGATCTCGCCCTCATCGTTGGCAATCAGATCCTTGGCCACGCGCCGCACGACCTTGGTGATCTTGTCCTGCCACTGCTGGTCCCAGTCTGTCATCTCCACCTGACTGCGCGGAAGGCTGATGACCGCTGAGCCACATGAAGTGCCGGTCATCGCCACCGTCAGGTTCTGGATAAACGCATGGAACGGCTCAGCGAGCGCACGGTGCCGATTCGTGAAGTTCAGCACCTCGTCGCACAGGATCAGCACCGGCTTGCCAGCGGCCTTGAACATGCGCGTCAGTGCTTCGGTGCCCGGAGGCGTCGTCTTTGCGGCGGTTCCGAGTGCATCCACCCCAGCCTTTCCGGCGATCTGCCATGCCAAGTCAAGCCACGGTGTTTCGCGCCCCTCCGAGGGATCCCAGGCATTGCCGACAAACACGCCCACCGCAGCCTCCGGCGCTTCAGATAACTGCGCCGAACTCCAGAGATCCTGCACCCCCACGTACGACCGCGCCTTCGGGCCGAGTTTGGCGAGGTGGTAGAGAGTGGTCAGCGTGTGCGTCTTTCCGCCGCCGAACTGCGTGATCAGCGTCATCACCGGCGATGTGTTCTGCGTCTCGCCGGCCAGGCGCCGCAGAACGCTGCCGACGTGTTCCACGAGCGCGCGCGTCCAGCAGGTGCGCGAGAAGAACTGCTCGGGGTTGCGGTAGTCGGCAGGCGCTGTCCCTGCGACAACCTGCTCAAGCGCGATGGCGAACTCGCTCGGATCGAACGACCGACCTTCACGGACCTCTTTGCGCGGCGTGACGACTTTGTACCAAGGTTCCATCTTCAGCCTCCGAGGAAGGTTTCCCAGTCTTCTGATGACCAAGATAGCGAATCCACAGGTGCCACGGGCGCAACGGGTGGAACTGGCGGCACTGGTGGGACCGGAAACACGGGAGGAATCGGTGCTATCGGCGGTATTGGCGTCACCGGCCCCCCACAAGCGCCAGGGATGAACGCCACGGTCCCGCCCCGCCGATCGCGAAAGAAGCCGTCGTGGAATCGACCGAGATACCGCCCGCGATAGCTGAAGACGCCCGAGTTAGAAACAAACGCAACATGACGTCCTGGAAGGGTGCGGATCACCTCGTCATCCAGCCAGCCGACCAACGTACCATGTCTGTTGTGAATTGGAGTGCTCATGAATTGCCTGTCTTTCTCATCGCGGCACCGCCAGCAGCATGGCATCAAGCAGCCGCTTTTCATCGCTGCCCTGCGGGTACAGCGCCGAGAGCGCATTGGCCAGGCGCAGGAAATCCGGGCCGCGCTCGATCTCGGCTTTGAGCAGCGCCCGCAGCGCGTTCGCGCGGCCGCTGGCCTGGAGGAGCATCGCGGCATGCACCCGGTCGAGCGTGGTCGCCTCGAGGCGGCCTCCCAATTCCGAATCGGGCACATCGGCCTGCTTGCGCCGGCCCCGCCCGCGGCCCTTCACCTTCGGCGCGGTCGCCGGCTCGGGGAAGAGCATCATCTGCGCGGCGGCGGCGCTGGATGGGCTGTGCTCCAGACGGCTGGCGATGGCGCTCGCGCCTTCCTCGCCGAAGAGTTGTCTTGATCGCTCCAGTACGGGGATGAGCCGGACCACGCCCTTGTCCGTCTCGATGATCCGGCCCTCCCAGCCTTCGAGGTGGATGCCCAGCGGCTGGGCGAAGCGTCGGGCGACATCGTAGATCAGCGAAAAGCCCTTCTTGCTCTTTCCACTTGGCTTTCCGCCCGCCTCTTCGTCCTCCTCCTCGGCATCCTCGTCGTCTGTTTCGTCGCTTGTGCCGTTGCCGTTCTTGGTTTCGATCTCGGTGGCCTGCATGGTCCAAAGGAAGAGCGCGGTCAGTCGAGCGTCCTCTTCAAGGGCGCCGGCCGCGCCGTTGCGCGCGCGACCCTCCGCTGTACCGAGCACTTGCTCCAACGCTGCGCGGCCAACGACCTCCCACACTTTGAGTAGGTACTCATCGAGCGGAACCTGGCGACCTTCAGCCGTCTCGACCTTCGAGTAGCGACTGAAGATCTCCAGCGCCGGGCCGATGCAGGCGAAGACCAAGTCTGCACCCCGCACCCCCTCATCCTGGAGCCGGTCCATCCAATCGGCCACTCGTCGAGGCAGTTCACGCAGCACTTCGCCCCAGTCGCCGACCGGAGCATCATCAGGTCGGGGGCGGCAGATGAGGTGGACACTTGTGGCAAGCGCCGCAGACTCGCGTGCACGCAATCGGTGTCCCATCTCTGTTGCGATTGGCCAAGATCCTGTTATCGTCCAGCCACCTCGGATCATACCAGACAAGAGCGCCTCCCAACCCTCCGTCGTCTTGTGAGCGAAGACTACGCTGCCAATTCCATCCTCGCGCAATACTCGGCGACCCTCACCGAATGCGACTCCCATTTGATCCTCAAAGAACTGTCGCGTCTTGGGACGCCTTTCAAATGTTCGCGATTCGTCTTGCACGATCTCCATCTGTTTCGGTGACAGACCATCGTCGGAATCATTGTGCGCTGTGGGGAGTAGGTCGGTGCTCAGACTTCGCCTGAACCAAACCAAAAACATGTCAGCGAGGTCGGCGTAGGGGATTGCGTCGTAGTACGGAGGGTCGGTAAACCATACAGCGGCGCTCCGATCCGGCAATGGAGAAGCCTGTGCAGGCGCTTGCACCGGCGAGGCCAATTGGGAAATGCCTCCAACTGAAAGGATGCCTGTGATCAAGTTCTCTACGCAAACGGCAAAGCTCGCGCTTGACTCCGACACTGGCACGCCTTCAGCGAAACCCCATGTCGTCCTAATGCGACCGTTCGAGAGAACGTTTCTTGGGCATTCTGCATTCGGTTCCCAAGGGCAATTCACGTTCGCCAAGTCTGCGAGCTTCCCGAGCGCTAGCGCGATGCTCCGCTGCCCTTGTGAACCGACACAGTTCGCAAAGACGAGCAATGCCATCCGTTGCCTCGCGGTGAACAAATTGCCCCATGTGGACATGCCATACTTTCGCAGACTGAATGCGCGCCCCGCTCCTCTCCCACCTCCTACAGGAGTCGGTTCGTCTGGTATTGGCGAGCGACCGAGACGGCCAGCCCTTTCCCAATCAGATTGGATTGCGGCCAGCCGCTGCTGCGAGTTGAACACCGCACGATAATCATGCTGTGTCGGCAGTCGATAGTGTCGACCACTCTCGCCAGGACGAAGCGTCACGATCGCAAGCAGGGTTGCCCCCTGTGCGCGATGACCGCGACTGTCGAATCGTACATCGGCCCCACCACCCTGCTCTGCAAGCTGAGCTCGAACGCGATCTGGAGAAAGGGTTACGTTGCAACAGGGGCATGTCGCTCGAGCCCTACTTACGGTGCCAGTCTGCACATCGGAATCGTTCGTCGGTTCGAAGATCTCAAATGTCAACCCGGATGCTCTATCGCTGTCGTCGTCGTTCTGCGCGACTGTGTACCGCAAAGCGCGCATTCTATCGGCCTTCTTGGAGAGCCAAAACGAGCTCACCAGGGGGATTTCCGCTCCGCAGTTGGGCGATTCGCACCGCACGGTCCGCGCCCAGAGATACGCGATCGGTTTCGCGCCATCGGGGTCAGGGGGATAGAACTCGGCGAGTTCCTTCGCAGCTGCGGCCTTGATCTCCGCGCCCATTCGCCGCAGTTCTTCGGCGAGTTGCGGGCCGTGCCGAGGAATGTCCTCCAGCAACACTTTGAGGATCAAGCAGGCGACGGGGTTGAGATCGCTGGCGAAGGCATCGCAGCCGACGCGTAGGGCCTCCAGCGGAATCGACCCGCCGCCGGCGAAGGGGTCGACGACCAAGGGTGTTTCGTCTGGGTGCGCAGCCTTAACAAGCGCACGGGCGGTAGTCAGGTACACGGGCTTGGCGGCGTTGTCCCAGTTGGCGAAATCGGCGATGAACTCCAGCAGAATCTCGCGAAGCCCCTCATCCGTCTTCGCTTGATCGTTCCATCTCGTCGGGCGACCCGAAAACCCAGTGAGCGCCGTTCGCGCATCGCGCTTGAACTCGGCAGGGCAGTGTGGATCGCACGGATCAGGCACCAGCAGCGCCATGAGCATGGCCCGGCACGCCGCCAGCGGCCGTCGCGCCCACCACAGGTGCAGTGTCGAGGGGTGCCCATGCCGAATCGACTTCTCCCGCGCCGAGTGCTTCGACACAGCCGCAATGGGGAAGTCCACCTCAGCCAGGCGCTTGCATTCCTTGGGGATCATGCCGCACCGGCCTTTCTCATCGGGCCTTGGAGAATCGATTTCTTCTTGCGCTCGATGATCGCGCGATACGTGGCGTCGTCCTCGAGCTTGACGGCGAGAAGGTCTACCCAAGCGGGTGTGTAGCAGTAGTCTCGGTGCACATCATCGTACTGACAGTAGCGAATGTCGCAGGCGGCTGGATCGGGGGCGCCTCTCGGGGGACGGGCATTGAAATGCTCGTATGCAGCCTTGTGATCCCAGATGGAGAACGGCCTTCCCAAGCGCTCTTTGATCTTGGCCACGACCTGAGTGGGTTTAAGAAGTCCGAGATTGGCGACACGAACCTCCCTCGGCTTTATCATGGCCACGACACGTTCGTACTGCTTCATCTCCTCCGGCTTGGCGGAATCGTACTTCACGAACTCCACGGCGACTGCATCGGTGCTCGCGTGATTCCCAATCTTGGGTACGAGATAGACCTTGAAGCTGTAGGCGAGATCGCTTTGAACCTCGGTACTCAGACCAGAGCGGAAGCCATCGATGTACTTCTTGATGTCGCGGAAGGTCCGTTGCTCGGCCTTGGCCGCTGTGCTTGATGTCCGCGCCGGCGCCCGCGAGAACTGCAGCGCAAAGGATAGACCGCCGCGGACGGCATGCCTCTCTCCGAATTCCGCAGTCAGCATCGATTCGAAATTAAGGAGCAGTGCCTGACACTCGCCGAAGATCTCTGGGTCCAGTTGCGCGACTGAGCAATGCTCGATCTTGTTGCGCAGACCGATGAAGAACTCGAGGTTCTTTCGCAGCCCAGAGTTGTCGCCGCCGTATCGCTGCTGGAGGCATTCCTTGAGTTCCCACCGCTTGTAGTCGCCGTCGATCTTCACATATCGCGTTGAGCCCCTCTTCCGGTAGTACGGCTTGACACCTTTGCGGATGAAGCAGGCGTGGAACAGCGACGTCCAAGCGATGATCATCAGGACGGTATACGCGCCAGATCGGAAGGTCGCCGTTGGTCGGTTGTATGTCTCGACTGCCAGCAATGCCGACTCGCGCGCCTTCTGAACCAGCGCCTTCACCTCATATGGAAGTCCTCTCATCGCATTCCCTCACGGCGCGGTCTGTAGTCGTTGCGATCGATGCATGCGTCGTAGGTGGCGCGATCGATGCGAATCCAGTCGGTGCTGTTGATGCCGCGCCGGTTGCCGGAGCGGAGCGTCGGACTGTCGGGAAAGGCGCTGGCGATCTTCACCCAGCGGTTGTGCTCGCGCGCGAGTGCCCGCACTTCGTCGGCCACCTCCGACAGATCCTGATCCTGGCTGAAGACGAGCGCCACATCGCAATCGTTGTGTCGGATGCAGCGGACGATGTCGAGCGCGATGCGGATGTCGACGCCCTTCTCCTGCGCGACGAGAAAGGTGTGCGTTGAGCCGTCGGGGAGTCTGACCGTCTGATTGCGGTAGCGCAGGGGTCGGGCGAAAACCTTGACGCCTTGGCGGCCCATGTGCGCGAGTTTGGCCGACCAGAAGTGGTTCCAATGGGCGTCGTCCTCAGCGTCGGGAATGCCGGTGTAGAAGTGAACGGTGGTCACCTGCCAGCCCTGCTGGTCGCAGACCCGTCGAGCTAGTGCGGCAATGTCGTAGTTGGGGAAGCGGAAGCCGAAGGCCTCCTTGGCGGCGTGGAATAGGTTCTGGCCGTCGATGAAGACGCAGGTTCGCTTGTCGCGAGGTTCAGCGGGCATGGGGAATCCTCCCCGCCCGTCGGGCCAAAAAGATAACCCCACCCGAGGCCTGGTGGCGGGTCGAGTGGGGGGTAGATTCATCTGCTAGTACGCTCAGAGTATATCGTCCGTTCGGCCGATTGCCAACATTGGCCCTGGCGGCCCTGGCCGCCTCGACCCGAACAACTGGTGCGTTCTCGGACGTGTGGATGGGGATACGGCTCATGTCGCTGCACCCCGAAGATCCTGCACCCGCAGCGCGTAGTGGTGGACCTTGACGATCTCGCCCCAGGGCAGTTGGGCGGGATCCTTGATGGGCATGATGTTCGGAGTGTCGGTGTCGCAGTTCGTCACCACGTAGAGCCAGTAGCAGTCGCGGCGGTCCTGGGCGACGCGGTACTCGTTGGGCGTGAGCATCACGTTGCCAGAGGCGGCGCCGATTCCCTTCACTTCGATGAGCCGGAGTTCGCCCGAGTTCACGTCGAGCGACGTGACGTCGTAGCCCAGGTTCTTCTCGCTGACGTCATAGACCTGGCGGCCGGCAGCCCGCTCATGCTCCATCACGACGCGCATGGCGATCGCTTCGGTTTCCAGATTGGGACGGAGGTTGCGCACCTCAGGCGACTCACGCTCCGGGTGGGGCAGGACGAGAATGCTCGTGAGGCGCTCGATCCCTTGAAGGGTGAGGGACCGCTGCTGCTCAAGTTCGCGGCGTCGGCGCTCGCGGCGGGCGAGCAGTTCTGCGTGGCGCTGCTCGGCCTGCGTGAGACGACCCTCCGCGCCCTGGCCACCCTTTTCGACCTCCGCAGCGGTCTTACCGATCTCCTCATCCACCTTGTGCAGGAGTTCGGTGAGCGAGAGTTCGACATGGTCGGCGATTCGCTCGATCTCCGTGAGGCGCTCCTGGCGAACCTCATCGAGGAACGGTTGAAGTGCGTGCTCGTGGAGCCAAGCGGTCGGTTCTTCAGCCATGATGACCGGTTGTTCGGTCGGTACAACGGCGGGCGCCGGAATCAGATCACCAAGAACGGCCGGTTCTCTCAGACGCGGTTCGCCTCGCTCAGAAATCTCGACGGCGAAGAGCCGTTCATGAATGATGGTGCCAAGGCCATCCACGACGCGTGCCCGGTAGAAGTCGATTCGAGCGGCCGTTTCCGCCGCGAGCGAGTAGAAGCAAGCGCCCTTCTTGAACTCCGGTTGGGCCTGGTGGAGTGCATATCGCCTCATCGCTTCGAACAGCGGATGTCCCGGTGTAACCCACTCGAGGTTGTGCTCTTCCGCGACTTCCCGCTGTGTCGAAAAGCGAGGGTACTTCACCGCGAGGTTCGGGAGCCGCCAGTCGGCTTCCTGTTCGCAGGCTCGCAGGGCGATGGGGGTTCGACCGGGATCGAACGCGTGGGGCAGGTTGGGTGCGGGCTTGAGTTGAAGCGCGACGTAGCCGGATGACTCGGACATGAAGCGAGCGATGGTCTCCGGAACGACTCTTCGCTCCTGCGCCCGAGCCCGGCGTTCGATGAGCATTTCCAGGTTGAGCTTCTTCGACGCCAAGCCCTCCAGCGCGTTTTGGCAGATGGCGCGGAAGCGGCCTTCATCGACGTTGCGCAGGAGCCGGTCTTCTAGATCTGCGTCTCCGAGTTGGCCGGCGTAGTACTCACGAAGCACTCGCTCGATCTGAGCCGCCGGGAGGATCTCGCCGACCACATTGAAGACCGCGTCATCATCCAGCGCGTTGCGAATCTCCTGAAGCCGCTCGAGCAAGCGCTGTAGCACACGGCCCTCGATCGTGTTCGTCGCCGCGAAGTTGAAAATCAGACAGTTCTTCTTCTGCCCATAGCGGTGAATGCGACCCATCCGCTGCTCGAGACGATTCGGGTTCCAGGGGATGTCGTAGTTGAACAGAATGTGGCAAACCTGAAGGTTGATGCCTTCGCCGGCCGCCTCAGTCGCCACGAGAATCTGTATGTCGCCCTCGCGAAACTGCTGTTCGGCGAAGAGTCGCGTACCGGGCTCGTCGCGCGAGCCAGGCTTCATGCCACCATGAATGCAGCCTACTCTGAACCCCCAATCAGCCAATCGCTCCATCAGGTAGTCAAGCGTGTCCTTGAACTCGGTGAAGATCAGCAGCCGTTGGGAAGGGTCGTCGTAGAAACCTTGCTCGTGGAGAAGGTCTCGAAGCCGCGAGAGTTTCGCCTCGACGCCATCGGCCTCGATGTGTTCGGCTTCCGCAGCGAGCTGCCGGAGTTCTTCAATCTCGACCTTGACCTCTTCCGCGTTCCCGGCGAGGCTGATCGCCTCGATCAACTGTTCCAGACGATCACGTTCGCTCTCCTCCATCTCCTCGAGTTCGTCCGGATCAGGAAGGGACGGCGGAGCCAGTCGCGCCAGTTCTTGCGCGCGTGTCAGGCCGGTTTCGAGCCGACGGGCGCGGTTTTCAAGCGAGCGACGAACGGCTCGCGTGCTTGAGGCGAGTCGTCGCTGGTACAGCGCCATGAGGAAACCGACGGCGCGGGATCGAGGGTCTTCTTCATTCGCCGCCGCCCGTGCGCTCTGGCGCTTCACGAAGCGCGTGACCTCGGTGTAGAGGTCGAATTCCGCGCCGTCGATCTGGAAATCAACGGTCTTGGGGATGCGCTTCGTGAAGATTCGCTTTGCGACCCAGGAGCCGTCGGGCTGCAGCTCCGGAAAGTAGACCATCGCCTCCTTCGTGCGGCGAAGGTAGAACGGCGCGCGGCGACGACTCATTGCTTCATTGATCGACTCCACGTCGGCGTACACATCCTGATCGAGCAGTTGCAGGAAGAGCGAGAAGTTCTTTGGATCGCCCTTGTGGGGGGTGGCGGTGAGCAGGAGCATGTGGTCCGTAGAATCCCGCAGCATTTCCCCCAACGCGTATCGTGCCGTCTTTCGTGCTGGCGGCGACCACGACATTCTGTGAGCCTCGTCCACAATGACGAGATCCCAGTGAACCTGACGGAGACCTGCGAGAATCTCGGTGCGCTTGGCGAGATCGAGGGACGTGATGACTCGATTCTGCTCCATCCACTGATTGACGCCAAACTGGTCACGGATGTCGCCGCCCTTCATGACGAGGAATTGCTCGTCGAACTTCTCCTTCAGTTCGCGTTGCCATTGGAAGGCAAGGTTGGCGGGGACGACGATGAGGACCCGCTCCGCGAGGCCCCGCAGCTTCAGCTCCCGGATCAGCAGTCCCGCCATGATCGTTTTGCCGGCGCCTGCATCGTCGGCAAGGAGGAACCGAACGCGGGCCAGTTTCAGCAGGAAGTCGTACACCGCCTCAAGCTGATGGGGCAGTGGGTCAACTCGAGAAATCGAGAGACCGAAGTAGGGATCGAACTCATGCGCGATGCCCAGCGAGTACGCCTGAATCCCGAGTCGCAAAAGGACCGGGTCACCATCCAGGCTTCGAGCATCTTCCAGAATCGTGAGTGAATGCAAATCCCCGGCCGTCAGTGTGACTCGACGGAACCGTTCGCTCTTCATTCCTACGACGCCCACGCTCCAAGAGCCGGGGCCATTGGCCGCGATGGTCTCGATGCGCACCGCTTCGTTGAAGAGCGGCCCGCAGAGCGTTTGACCTATCCTGATCGGGGATTCCGGCATGCTAACCCTCAATCGATTCCGGATGAGCGTCACAATTCATGCCGCTCAATGAACCGATGAGGTTGTTGCTTCATCGTTCACTGAACGGTTGATCGGTCAGCATAACCCGAGGGTCGGGTGAAGGCAAGCCGCTTTCGAGCGTCGCACCACACTCTTCGCTGTCGGTGCCAGGAAAGGTGTGAGACGATCGGCCGTAAGTCACGTTCATTGACTACATCGCGGCCTCGCGTAACTGTTTGTAGATTCAGAACTTGCTCCTGAATGTCCGGCGCTAGGTTGAGCAGGTTCATGATCTGCGTCATCCGCGGCTGGGTGACGTGGGCGAGGCGGGCGAGTTCGGACTGGTTGGCGACGACGCCGTCCTTGAGGAGTTGGTCGAAGCGGATGGCGAGCGCCATCAGTTTGGAGATGCGAGGGATGCGGCCCTTCGGCTCCGACTTCGACGGCGCCGGGCCGGCGATGGCGCGCTTGCGGTTGCCCTTGACAGCGAAGTGGATCTCACGGGTGATGGTCGTCATGCGGCTTGCTCCTTGCGGCGGCGCGCGAGCGCCCCGATGCTGGTGGGGCGGAAGGTTACCGACACGCTCCCGGCCTTGGCGTCGTACTCGACAGCGGCGATCAGCAGGTTGAGCATTCGCGCCTGCTCGCGCGGGCTAAGGTTGGCCCACAGGCCGTCGAAGTCGGCGAAGGCCGCTTCGGCCTCGGCGCGAGTGATGCTCTCTCGCTCGAGTTCGGCGAGGCGGGCGTCCAGTTCCCGCAGTCGCTCGTCCCCGCCGCGGATGCGCTCGTTGAGGTCGGCGACTCGAGCCGTGGTCTCGCGGTCCGTCCGGCCATCCTTGACGAGCCGCCGCAGTTCCTGATGCTGGCGCCGGAGTTCGGCCTTCAGGTCGTCGCGCTCAGTCGTGAGCGTCGATCGCTTGCCTGCGACT
>JBDIVQ010000031.1:0-32459 GCA_039794345.1 Phycisphaerae bacterium
GAACATCGAAGGCGCTTTCGCGGGACGCACACTCGGGCGAGGCCCGAGTGCTTTCCTCGCTCACGCTTCGGGCTCGCTTCGGACGCCTGGGGTGGGTCGCCTCGCTGACGCTTCGGGCTCGCTTCGGGCGCCATGGCACGGCCGACTCCGCTTCTATCCCGACCGCTACGCGAAGACCTTCGAGAACTGGCACGAAAACATCCGCGACTGGTGCATCTCACGACAACTCTGGTGGGGGCATCGGATACCGGTGTGGAGCGGAATCGCGCGTAACGGCCCTGTTGACGCAGATGACAGTTTCCTGTTCGAGGAAATTCGAGTGTGGTCTGAACAGGGTCGCATTCACGTTGTCGGCATGGGTGGAGCGACGCCGGAGTGGTGCCCGGATCGCGACTCAATGACGTTTGTGTGCGTTCGCGACCCCGCTCACTCCGAAGACATCATTGACTTCCTGGAGTCTTGGGAACTCCACCAAGACCCCGACGTCCTCGACACCTGGTTCTCCAGCGCCCTCTGGCCGCTTTCGACGATGGGCTGGCCGGACCCTGAGAGTTACGACGAAACGCGCAGCAAGGACGGCCAACCCAATCTCCTCGACTACTTCAACCCCACCAGCGTCCTCTGCACCGCGCGCGAAATCATCACCCTCTGGGTCTCGCGCATGGTCATGTTCAATCTCTATTTCACCGGCCAGGATGCGGAGCATGGGCGTCTCGCCCGTGGAGATGAAACGGAGCATGGGCGTCTCGCCCGTGCGAGCCGATCCGGTGAATCGGATGGTTCGGATTCCTTCAATCCGCACGGGCCGGAGGCCCATGCTCCGGGCAGCAAGGCGGAAACCTCTGCGGTCAGTTCGCACGGGCGAGACGCCCATGCTCCGCGTGGTTACGGGCGGGACGCCCATGCTCCGGGCCAGCGCCTCCCCTTCGGCGACGTCTTCATCCACGCGATGATCCAGGACGGGCAGGGGCGGAAGATGAGCAAGTCGCTGGGCAACGGCGTCGATCCGCGCGACATCATCCGATCCAAGGGCGCCGACGCCATGCGCTTCACCCTCGTGCAGATGACGACGCAGACGCAGGATGTGCGCATGCCCGTCGAGTTTGACGAGTCGATCGGCGCCAACACGAGTCCGAAGTTCGAACTCGGCCGGCGTTTGTCGAACAAGATCTGGAACGCGACGCGCTTCGCCATCGGAATCCTGAGCGGGCCGGAGCATGGGCGTCTCGCCCGTGCGAACGCAGCGCATCGATCGGACCCTTCGCAGCCGGGTGAATTACATTCGATCTGTTCGCACGGGCCAGAGGCCCATGCTCCGGGCAGCGAGGCGGAGACCTTTGCAATCAGTTCGCCCGGGCGAGACGCCGATGCTCCGGATCCCTCGCGCCTCATCGACCGCTGGATGCTCTCGCGACTGGCGCGGACGCTCGAAGCCGTTGATGACGCCGTCGCGCACTATGAGTTCAGCGTCTACGCGCAGCAGATGTACGACCTCTTCTGGCGCGACTTCTGCGACTGGTACCTCGAAGGCGTCAAGGCGACGGTGCGCGACGACGCGACCCAGCAGCGCGTGCTGCGCACGGCGCTGGGCGCGATTCATCGCATGTTTCATCCGATCATGCCTTTCGTGACCGAATCGCTGCACGGGGCGATCGAGAGTCTGCCCGTCGAGCCGCTCGAGGAGGTCTATCTGCCGCCGAGCGATCTGGCGGCGACGGCCCGCTGGCCTGCGGTTCCCTTCATCTTCATCGACGAAGAGGCCGAAGCCCGCTTCGCCCGCATCCAGGAACTCGTCTCGATCATCCGCGAGGTGCGCAGCGTGCAGAAGGTGCATGACCGCCGGATGATCACCCTGCACGTGGCGGACGACGCGACAATGGACCTCATCGCCGCGGCTGAGGGAGTGGTCGAGAGTCTCGCGGGCCTCGGCGGCGTGACGCGCCAGGCCGCGAGCGGCGCGGGCGTGACCTTCCTCTTCGGCAACGTCGAGCACGCGCTGACCGACCTGACCGATGCCGTCGATCTCTCCGCGGAGAGCGAGCGCCTCGCGCGCCAGCGGGCGGACCTCGAGAAGCGCATCGCCGGCTTGCGCGGCCGCCTGGCGAACAAGGGCTACATCGAGAAGGCCCCGCCCAGACTTGTCGAGGAAACAAAGCAGCAACTGGGTGAAGCGGAGACGGAACTCGCCAGTATCATCCAGGCACTGGCGAAGGTAAACGCCTGAACGAGGGCCGGACGTGCGACGTGAGATCGAGTGGCGATGGGCGCTGGCGGCCGTCGTGCTGGCGGGGGCGGGCGCCGCCTTCGGCCCGACGGGCTGTTCGTCTTCGGGCGCGGCCAGGCCGACCGTCCTCGCCGCGGCGGACGAGGAGGAGGCCGGCGTCGAGTCCTGGGAATTCGCCGGGGCCAGCGGCCGCATCACCCGCACCGCCAACTACCGCATCCACACGACCACCGAGAGCACCGAGATGCTCCTGCGGTTTCCGGTTTTTGTCGAGGTCGCGCTCGAGCACTACCGCACGGCGATTGTCGAACTTCCCGCGCCGGACCGGCGCCTGGACACCTTCGTCTTCGCCGATCGCCAGCAGTGGATCGCCTTCACCGAGCAGTTGATGGGCAGCCGGGCGTCGCAGTATTCCCAGATCCGCCGCGGCGGATACTCGACGGGCGGGCGGGCCGTCTTCTGGGACATCGGCCTCTTCGATACGATGGCCATCGCCGCGCACGAAGGGTGGCATCAGTACACGCAGAAGACCTTCGTCGATTCCCTCCCCGTCTGGCTCGAAGAAGGGCTCGGGACCTACATGGAGGGTCATCGCTGGCGCGGCCGCACGCCCGAGTTCATGCCCTGGTCCAATCCCGAGCGCTTCGACCAGTTGCGCCGGGCCTATTACCGTGATCAACTCATCCCGCTGAGCGAACTGCTGGAGTCGCGGCCGGAGCAGATGCTCGGCGGGCGCAACACTGACGTACTCAACTATTACGCCCAGGTCTGGGCGCTGGTCCACTTCCTCAACGAAGGGGAGCAGGGGAAGTACCAGGGCCGACTCGAGACGATGCTCCTCGACGCCAGCAAGGGGCAGATCCGCCAGCGCGTCAGCGCCTCGCTGCGCAAGCGCGAGCAGACCGGGGCGCGGCAGGTCATCGCCGCGGGCAACGCCGCCCTCTTTCACGTCTATTTCAACGACGACCTCGACGCGGCCCAGCGAGAGTACCGCGCCTTCATCGGGCAGATCGTCTCGTCCGGCTCGCGCCAACTCATGCTTCAGGGGCGCAGCCCCATCCGGACCCCGCCTCGAACCGACGCGCCATGATCGAGCACCGCTATTCGGCGACGACGGTCCTCGGCCTGCTGGCGGACAGCCACGGCCGGGCCGACACCACCCGCCGCGCCGTCGATCGGCTCATCGAGTCGGGAGCGCAGGTGCTGCTCCACCTCGGCGATGTCTGCGACGACTCCGTCCTCGACGCCCTCGCCGGCCTCAAGGCCCACGTCGTCTTCGGCAACTGCGACGGGAACGCCCGGCTCCTCGGGGAGTACGCCCGGTCGATCGGCCTGGAGGTGGATCATCCCTGCGGCCGCCTGCTGTTGGGGGATCGTTCGGTTGTTTTCGCCCACGGCGACGATCCGCAGCACGAACAGAACGCGATAAGTGCCTGCGCCGACTACTTTTGCCACGGGCACACCCACCGCATCCGCGACGAACGGGCAAATGAGACGCGAATTGTCAATCCAGGCGCTCTTTTTCGCGCCGGCCGTTATACTGTGGGAAGGCTGGAGCCCGCCGCCGACCGCTTCGATGTCCTCGAAATCGAGCCGGCCGCCGTGCGCCGGGCGGAGAGGTTCTGATCGTGACCGGGGACGATCGACGATCGCGGTCCGGAGGGGATCCGGCGCGCAGCGCGCGAGCCGAACTCGTTCGCATCCGTCCTGCGGAAGTGCAGCGCGACCTCCCTTGCATCGTGGCGATGTTCGAGCGCGGCCTGCGGGACGGCGACTGGATGGACAACGACACCGGCGCCGATCTCCACAATTTCCACGAGGCCTACTGCGCCGACGAGGGCCGATCGTGCTTCTGGGTCGCGGAGTGGCTTGAGGCCCTCCAGCCGCGCGCCGCACCGCCGATCGTCGGCATGGTGGGCGTGCAGAACGACGACGACCACACCGCCGTCATCCAGCGCCTGCGCGTCGAACCCGAACACCAGCGCCGCGGCATCGGCACGCGCCTCATCGAACAGGCTCTCGCCTTCTGCCAGGAACGCGGCTACCTCAAGGTCGTCCTCGACGCCCGCGTGACGCAGGAGCGCGCCATCACCCTCTTCGAGCGGTTCAGCTTCCAGCTGAACCGCACGCGCACCGTCCGCGGCGAGCGCGTTCTCGACTTCTACCTCGACCTCTACCGCGATCACGACCCCGACCGCAACGGCAACGGCGGGAAGACCAGGGAATAGCCGGTTCGCGCGTCGTCGTGTCCATCCAACCACGGAGGCACTGAGGGCACTGAGGGCGCACTGAGCAGATGCAAAGGGGAATCGCGGCCTGACGCGATTCCCTTGCATTCGTGACAAATCCCCTTCGTGCGCTTAACCTGCTTTGTTCTCTGAGCGCTCTCCGTGTTCTCTGTGCCTCAGTGGCTGGATTTGATCGCCTTGTTCGAGGGGAACCGATGTCCACGAGTCTGCAACGATTCAACGCCCGCGCCGATGAAGTGCTCAACATGCTGCGCTCCACCGGGCAGTACAAGCACCTCCAGATGCTGCAAGGGCCGATGGAAGCGGTCACGACCATCCGCGGCTACGGCGAGTGCGCCGTCTTCTGCTCGAACAACTACCTCGGCCTGGCGAACCATCCCGAGGTCGTCGCCGCGGGAATCGAGGGCCTCAAGAAGTGGGGCGCGGGAACCGCCTCCGTCCGCTTCATCTGCGGCACCTTCACGCCCCACGAAACCCTGGAGAAAACCATCGCCGGCTTCCTCGGCGTCGAGGCCGCGTACACCTTCGTCTCCTGCTGGAACGCCAACGAGGCGATTTTCCCGACCCTCTGCGAGGCGGGCGATCTCATCATCTCCGATGAACTCAACCACGCCTCGATCATCGACGCCATCCGCCTCACCAGCGTGATCAAGAAAGGCGTGCTCAAGACCGTCTACAAGCACAACACGATCAGTTCCCTGCGCGAGACGCTGGCGACGGCACAGCAGAACCCGGATGTGACCGGCGCGATCTGGGTTGTGACCGACGGCGTCTTCTCCATGGAGGGCGACATCGCCGACCTCGCCGCGATGCGAAGACTCTGCGATGAGTTCGGCGCGATGCTCGTCGTCGATGACTCGCATGGCACCGGGGTGATGGGCCGCACCGGCCGCGGCACGCACGAGCACTTCGACTTGCCCGGCAACGCCATCGACTTCTTCACCGGCACGCTGGGCAAGGCCCTCGGCGGCGCCGCGGGCGGCTTCGTCGCCGGGTCGAAGCGCGGGATCGAACTGCTCGTGCAGCGGGGCCGGCCCACGCTCTTTTCCAACGCCCTGCCCGTCTCCGTCGCGTGCAGCGCCAACAAGGCGATCGAGATCCTCGCGCGCGAGCCGCAGCGCGTGGCGAAACTGCGCGAGAACGTGCAGTACGCCCGCAAGGGGATCAAGGCGGCGGGCTTTGACGTCCTCGACAGCCCCACCGCCATCTGCCCGATCATCGTTCACGACACCGCGAAAGCGATTGCGATGAGCAAGCGCCTGCTGGAACTGGGCGTTTTCGTTATCGGCTTCGGCTACCCGGTGGTGCCCGAGGGCCATGCCAGGCTGCGCGTCCAGATCTCCGCCGCCCATGAGCGCGAGCACATCGACCGGCTCATCGCGGCGCTGAGAAGACTGTGAAGGTCAAGCCGCGACACGCCGGGGAAAGGCTCGGCACCGCCCGGGCTCCTCGACGCGCTTCGAACTCGAAGCGCCCCGCGTCAGAACGCGAAGTGTGCGAAGGCCTTGTTCGCGTCGGCCATGCGGTGCGTGTTGTCGCGCGTGGTCATGGCTTTGCCTTCGCCCTTGGCGGCGTCGTAGAGTTCCTTGGAGAGGCGTTCGGCCATCGGCTTGCCCTTCTCGCCGCGCGCCGCCTCCAGAATCCACCGGAACGCCAGGCTCTGCTGACGCTTGCGGTTCACCTGCACCGGAACCTGGTAGTTCGCCCCGCCCACGCGCTTCGAGCGAACCTCGACCTGCGGCCGGACGTTGTTCACCGCACGCTCGAAAATCTCGATCGCCGAGCGCGGCAGGTTCTCATTCTTGTCCTTCTCGAGGCGGTCGGAGATGCGGTCGAGCGCTTCATACACCACGCGCTCCGCGACCGACTTCTTGCCGTCCTTCATCACGCAGTTGATGAACCGCGCGAGCGTGAGATTCTGAAACTTCGGGTCGGGACGAAGTTGCTTGTCCGACTTGGTGATTCTGCCCGTCATGTCGATGCTCCTGTCCGGCTCATCCGGCCGCCCGCCTGCCGCGTGCGGCCCGTCTGTTCACCGACCCGCGTCGGCATCACGCGGGGCGATTACTTGCCTTGGGTTGTGCTCCGCGCCCTCACGAGAGAACGCGGGTAAGGTGCGTTTCCATTCCACCCGCCGCAAACGCGATCACTTGCCGCGCTTGGCGCCGTACTTCGATCGGCCGCGCTTGCGCCCGTCCACCCCGAGGCAGTCCAGCGCCCCGCGGACGACGTGGTACCGCACGCCCGGCAGGTCGCGGACGCGCCCGCCGCGAACGAGCACGATCGAGTGCTCCTGAAGGTTGTGCCCCTCGCCGCCGATGTAGGCGGTGATCTCCTTGCCGTTGCTCAATCGCACGCGGCAGACCTTTCGAAGAGCCGAGTTGGGCTTCTTGGGCGTCACCGTCTTGACCTGAAGGCACACTCCCCGCTTCTGCGGGCACGCGGCCAGGTCCTTGACCTTGCTCTTGGGCTTGGGCGACACCCGGGGCTTGCGAACCAGTTGATTGATCGTCGGCATACCGACACTGCTCCATAGTGCTGAAACCGAAGGCCGAGAAGGCTGCCCCACCAGGGAACCCGACCCGCCATCGCGAGACGGGAATCGTAGCGTGACCCGGGGACGGGTCCAGAAGGGGGAAGAGACGGGAGGCGCGGGGCGGTTGGCCGTAGGCACCAGGCACTGGGCACTGGGCACTGGGCACTCGCGAAGGCATCGAGGCAACCGGTTAGCCGCGACGCGATGGTTTCGGAGCGGAGCGCGGCGGGCGCGGAGAGATCATCGGATCGTCAAGGGCGTAGAGGCGTCGGGGGCATCAAGGCATCAGGGCATCAAGGCATCCAGGTATAGAGGCATCGAAGCATTGAGGCATTGAGATGCGGCGCGGCGATCGCCGTCGGCGGGAGCCGATGGCTTTCTGACGATCCTCGGCGCAGCGCACCTCTCCCGCGGCGCGCCGTGGAGACGGCGCAGGCGCATCGTGCGGACGGCAGCGACAGGCGGCCATCGAAGAGCGGCACCGGGCAAGCAGCGTCGCTGCAGCGGTTGCCGATGCCCCTACAATCGCCGCATGACTTCCACCGCCGCGTCTTGCTCCGTTCCCGACGCCGCCGGGCGCTTCGGCGCCTATGGCGGGCGCTACGTGCCCGAGACGCTCGTGGCGGCGCTCGATGCGCTGCTCGTCGAGTACGAGCGCGCCCGTGGTGATGCGGCGTTCCAGGCGGAACTCGATGCGCTGCTGCGGCAGTTTGTCGGCCGGCCGACGCCGCTGTACCTGGCACGCCGCCTGACCGAATACGCCGGCGGAGCAACCCTCTGGCTCAAGCGCGAGGATCTCGCCCACACCGGGGCGCACAAGATCAACAACACGATCGGCCAGGCGCTGCTGACGCGCCGCATGGGCAAGAGGCGCGTAATCGCGGAGACGGGCGCCGGGCAGCACGGCGTGGCCACCGCCACCGCCGCCGCCCACTTCGGCCTCGATTGCGACGTCTACATGGGCCGCGAGGACATGCGCCGCCAACGCCTCAACGTTGTGCGCATGCAACTGCTCGGCGCCCGCGTCGTCGCCGTGGACAGCGGCTCGCGCACCCTCAAGGACGCAACGAACGAAGCAATGCGCGACTGGATGGCCTCGGTGGAGTCAACGCACTACATCCTCGGCTCCGTCGTCGGGCCGCATCCCTTCCCCCTGATCGTCCGCGACTTTCAGTCGGTCATCGGGCGCGAGTGCCGCGGCCAGTGCCTGGCGCAGTTCGGCGCCCTGCCCGATGCGGTCGTGGCGTGCGTCGGCGGGGGGAGCAACGCCGCGGGCATCTTCCAACCCTTCGTCGATGACCTCCCGGTCCGGCTCATCGGGGTCGAAGCGGGCGGGCGCGGCCCGGGGCCCGGCGAACACGCGGCGCCTCTTTCCTTCGGCGCGCCCGGCGTGCTGCATGGCTCGCTCAGTTATGTCCTTCAGAACGAGGATGGGCAGACGAGCGAAGTGCACTCCATCTCCGCGGGGCTGGACTACCCAGGCGTCGGGCCCGAGCACAGCCACTGGCGCGACTCCGGCCGCGTCACCTACATGACATGCAGCGACGCCGAGGCTCTTGAAGCGTTCGCGCTGCTGGCGCGGCTGGAGGGGATCATCCCGGCGCTGGAGAGCGCCCATGCAATCGCGCGCGCCCTCGATGAGGCCCGGCGCCTCGGCGCCGGCCGCAACCTCGTCATCAATCTCTCGGGTCGGGGAGACAAGGATGTCGATGAAGCAGCCCGCCTGATGGGCGCCCGGGAGCGGACCTGAGTTTTGCGGGGCAGGAGCCGTCTCCGCCACCCATATGATGGTGGTTTTCTGGCTTCTGTCGCCAGAACCCCAATATATGGGGTTGTCGCGCTGGTTCGTGGAATCAAAATCTGTAGTGACGTTTGCCGCCTCGCCGATACCTCCCGTGTCCGACGATGGATCGTCGGAAGACCCGGTCGGCGGGTGGAAAACGCAAGGCGGTCCGGCAGCCACGCCGGGTCCGCCGGTACGCCGGCCCAGGTTCACGGACGAGCACGGCACGACCGCCTTCGTCTGTGTGGGGAAACTCGGCGAACGTGGCTGGTCCGGCGTATCCGATGCGCAGCGCGGTCGCACTGCCCTCTGCGCCCAGGCCCACGATGATTTGAAGGGAGGCAAGACCATGCGATGCGATCGCAATCCCAATGCGATGAACAGCGGACTTCTTCTGCTGACGGGCGACCGGCGACTCGAACCGCGCCGCGCCTGCCACGCCACGATCTGGCTTCTTGACGAGGATCTCGAGCGCGTCATCGAGTTCGGCGCTGCCGTCGAAATCTCCCGTGCCGGCGTGACTTTCGATTCGCCATCGAATGTTCGCTTGACCCCCCAGGCGCTGTCGCCGGGGCGCGAGTGGCTGGTGCTTCTCGATGACCCCTCGGGACTCGAACCGCTGGCGGATCAGCGGCCGGTGCTCCTGCAACTCCTGCGCGCGTGCGAACGGCCCGACGGCTCGTGGCGGCTCGCCTGCCGATTCGCATCGCGATCCGTCGGGCGCTGCGCCGCGCGCAGCGCCGTCTCCCTCCGACGGTGCCGCGCGGACCTCTCGGATGTCATCTCGGGTGATCTCCTCGATGAGATCGCCGAGCGCATCGCCGGCGACCTCCTCGCGTCGGAGCGAGCCGAGACCTGGCGGCCGGCCTGAGCGGAGGCCGCCGATGGTGGTCCGGATAAAGCGCCGCAGGGCGCGGCACGGATTCCCCCGTACCGTCGGCAAATACTGAACAGTCGATGCAGATGCGTCGATGATGCGGACAAGGTCCACGCCCGGCCGAGGGGCGGACCGCGCGCGGGCCAAACCGCGGCTCGCAGCGGGAGGCAGGGCGCAGACGCGGCGCAGGGCAGGAGGCCGAGCGGGGGATGGACCGGACCGCGACAAGGGCTACGCAATGGGGCACCACTCCGCCCAGGCCGAACTCCAGGTCATCGTCGCCAAGGACGCCCAGTCCGCGGAGTTGTCGATTCCCCCCAACCTCAGCGCCGAGCAGATGACCGTCGAAGCGCTGACGACGGCCCTCCAGACCGCTGAGATCGAAATCACTCCCGCCGTCACCGAAGCCCTCGAACGCATCGCCTCCGAGCCGCGCGGCGAGTCTCCTCCCTGCCGCGTCGTCGTCGCCCAGGCGACGCCTCCGGTCCATGGCCAGGACGGCCGCGTCGAATGGCTCGTCGATGAGGGAACTCCAGCGCCCGTTGACGAGCACGGCAACATCTGCTTCTACGAACAATCCACCTTCACGATGGTCACGGCCGGACAAGTGCTCGGGCGCGTCATTCCCCCGACGCCGGGAGTCGAAGGTCGCGACGTCTTCGGCAAGCCCATCGCGGCCAAGAACGGCCAGTCAGCCGATCCCAAACTCGACGAGACGATCGAGCTCAACGCCAACGCCGATCTCATCGCGCGCATCGCCGGCGTCTTCACCCGCAAGGGATCCAAGCCCACCATCCGCGAACTGCTCGAAGTGCAGGGATACGTGGACTTCTCAACCGGCAACATCAACTTTGACGGCGAAGTCTCCGTGCGCGGCGGCGTGCGCGACCTGTTCCGCATCGTCGCGACGGGGCGCATCGAGATTCGCGGCCTCGTCGAGGCGGCGACCGTGGAGTGCGAGAACGACGTCATCCTCGCCGGCGGGATGGCCGGACGCGAGCACGGGCTCATCCGCGCCGGCGGAAGCGTGACCGCCAGACACCTCAGCGCCACGCGCCTCATCGTGCGCGGCGATCTCAACATCGACAAGGAGATGATGGGCTGCCACGCCACCGTCAGCGGCCGCGTCCTGTGCCCCAAGGGCTCGATCATCGGCGGACGCCTGGTCTGCTCGCGCGAGTGGAACGTCGCCGTCTTCGGCAGCCAGGCCGGCGTTGAAACCATCATCGAACTCGGATCGCTCCCCCTCCTCCGCGCCCGCGTTCGCAAACTCGACGATGCCATCGACCAGCATCTGCACGTCCTGCGCACCCTCGTCGGCGAGCGAGAGGCGGCGGCGAAGCAGAGCGCGCGGCCGGGTTCGCGCTTCGGCGAACGCCTGCGCGGCCTCACAGCGGAGATGCATCGCGTCAACGAGGAACTCAAGGTCGCCCGCCACGAGCGCGAAGAGGCGGAAACCCTCATCGCCAGCCTCAAGGCCTTCACCGGCACCATCACCAAGTGCCTGCACGCCGGCACGGTTTTCGCCGTCGGCCGACGCCTGCTGCGCGTCTACATGGATGTGCTCGGCCCGCTCCAGGTCACGGTGGCGGAGAGCGGCCAGGTGCTCATCCACCCGGAAGGCGCTGCCGCCATCCCGCTCGACAAGATCGCCCGCCCGCACAGCGCCGCAGCCTGAGCATTTCACCCTGATTCCGTCCGATCGCCGCAAGGAACCGCCGCCGCCAGCGGTTTCTCCGGTAGACTCCTGCGCCGGGCAGGTCGCTGCCGCCCGGGTTCCGGGCTGACGCGCCTCTGCCGGCTTCGCCGACCTCCCGGTCGCGAGAAGGAGGGATGCCATGCCGCTCGCAAAGGTCATTCGATCCGAATCGGGATCGGTTTCCGTTCGTCTCATCGTCTTCACACTGCTGATGGTGGCAACGCGCTTCGCCGCAGGCCAGCCCAACTGCGTTGAGTGGACGCTCAGGGCTGATGTGTCGCGCGAGTGGCCCGAGCCGCGCAATGCCTTCGCCATGGCCTATAACCGACTGCACGGCCAATCGCTCATCGTCGGTGGCTCCGGCTACGAACTGATGAGTGATACCTGGGGCTGGGATGGGCACGAATGGACTTTCTTTTCCGAGGGACGACCCACGCCGCGCTACTCGCACGTCATGGCCTACGACACCGCCCGCGAGACGGCAGTCCTCTTCGGAGGATTCGACACGGGGGACACCTGGGAGCGCGGCCCATCCGGCGTCTGGACGCAGGTCGCGACAACCGGCCCTTCCGCTCGCGGTGCGACGGCCATGGTCTACGACTCTCGCCGCGGCGTCATGGTGCTTTTCGGAGGTTACGACGGTCGCGGGTTCAACCGAGGCGACACCTGGGAGTGGGATGGGCAGACGTGGACGGAGATCACGCGCCCGGGCCCTGCCGCCCGCCGCTACCACGCGATGGCCTATGACACTCGGCGCGGAGTTACCGTCCTGTATGGCGGCTACACGAACACAGAGAAATCCGACACGTGGGAGTGGGACGGTGAAACCTGGACCCTCGTTGACGAGGTCGGACTCGGCGCGCGCACGGATCACCAGATGGTCTTCGACGAGGCGCGCGGCGTCAGTTTGCTCGTCGGCGGAATCGATGAGTGGAACCGGACGTTTGGCGACCTCTGGTCATGGGACGGGGCGGAATGGGTGCTCCTCGCGCCATCAGGCCCGGGAGAGCACTCCATTCATCGCATGGCCTACGACAGCGCGCGGAGCGTAACCGTCCTGATTGGCGGCAGCACCAGCGGTCGAAACGTCTGGGAGTGGGACGGATCTCAATGGACGCGCTTCTTCCCGACCGACTTGGGCGCCAGCAGCGGTCACGCCATCGTCTACGACTCTGCGCGCCGACGCACGGTCATGTTCGGCGGGTACACAGCCGACGGCCTGAGCGGAAAGACCTGGGAATGGGACGGGCGGGAGTGGACGCTTGTCGCCGAAACCGGCCCTTCGCCGCGCTCGGGTCACGCGATGGTCTATGACAGCCGACGGCGCGTGACCGTCCTCTTCGGCGGACGCCTCCCGGCCGACCTGTGGGAATGGAACGGACAGACGTGGACGGAGATTCAGGCAAGCGGACCACTGGGGCGAGGCGGCCACGCGATGGCGTACGACTCGCTGCGCGGCGAGATCACCCTCTTCGGCGGATACTCCTCCGGCTACCTGCGAGATACCTGGGCCTACCGCGATGGCCGCTGGCGCCTCGTCACGACTCGCGGCCCGAGCCGACGAACCGGCGCCAGGATGGTCTACGACGCCGCGCGCGACAACTTCGTGCTCTACGGCGGGCACTACGACGACTCCGAAAACTACTATACCTACGACGAGACGTGGATCCTCGACGCGAATGGCTGGCATCGGCTCGCCAACTCACCCCCGGGCGATCTCGGCGATCAGGCCATGACTTATGATTCTGATCGTGGAGTGGTCCTGCTGCACGGCGGCTCGTACTCAATGCGCCACGACACGCTTCGCAACAAACTCTGGCAGTGGGATGGCCGCATCTGGACACTCCTGAGCAGCAGCGGCCCCACGCCGCGAAAGAACCACTCCATCGCCTATGACTCGCATGAGAAGCACCTCATCCTGTTCGGCGGCTTCGATAATCAGCCCGGCCAGCGCGGCGACACCTGGACCTGGGGCCACATCGTCAACCCCTCCCTCACACTCGACACCTCCTGCCCGCAGTCCGGCCCGGCGCGGCTCGTCTGGTCCTGCGCCACTCCCGGCGGAACCGTCGGACTTGCCTACTCGCCGCGCCTCGGCTCTTTCCGCATCCCCGACGGCCAGCCCTGCGCGGGCACGTGGATCAACCTGCATCCGCAAGGCCTGCAACTGCTCGGCCTGGCGCACTCCAACGAACAGGGCGGCGGCACGATCAACGGCTCCTTCTCCGCCAACGCCTGCGGCGGATACATCCAACTCCTCGACGCCCAGATGTGTAAGACGAGCGAAGTCGTGCGCATTGAATAGCGGCCTGCTAGGCGCGACAGTTCGCATCCGCGCCAGTGCCGAATCGACATTCGCGTCGCGGCAATAGCCCCGCCTGGATTCGAACCAGGGACCGAAGGATTATGAGTCCTCTGCTCTGACCGCTGAGCTACGGGGCCGGTCGGTCGGGTGACGATACCGCGGTCGGCGAGGTTTGCAAAGCGATGCGCCGCCGGTGCAGCGCAGGCGGCCAGCCATGCGCCGAGTCCCCGAGGCGCCGGCGTTCGCGAGCCGCTTCCGGCTGCCGGAGCGACTCCCGGCCGACCTGTTCGCAGCGGCGCAGGATCTGCGCCCGCGAGGCTTGCGGCGCATCACGGAGGAGGCGATCAGCCTTCCTCGCCGCCGCCCTGGCGCCCTTCTCCGCCGCCCTGGCCCTGCTCGCGCCCCGATCGGCGCTCTTCGCGCCCGAGTTCGAGGCGCTGGACCATGTCGTCGAAGGACGTTCCGGGAACGGACTGCGGCGGGGTATTGGCGGCGCGCGCTTCGGCGCTGACGAGGCCGGCGGCGACGGCGCGAAACGCCGTCTCCTCGCCATACCCTTCGCGAAGCAGCGCGACGAGTTCGCGGCTGCGCGGGCTGGCGAGGAACTCGGCCGCGATGAGCCTTGTCGTGACGCGCGCCAGCGCGCCCGGTTCACCCTGGAACGAAGCGAGCCACGCCTTCTCCGTCAGCGCCGGCTCCGAGGCGCGAAGCGAGTCGTACTCGCGCTGCGCATCCTCGACGAGTTCGGGAAGGAGCGCGAGGGCCATCATCTCGCCGATGAGGTGCGCATGGGCGTCGGGAACGAGTCGCAGGCGCTCCTCGAGTTTCTGTTCGAGCAGCGCACGGCCGAGGAAGTGCGCGACCTCTGCGGCCTGTTCGCGGACGTCGAGGGCTGCGGCGGCGGAGGCGTCGTAGAGGACGAAGGTCGCGCGGCCCACGCCGTGCACGCCCGGTCGCCGGTCGTCGCGGCCGAAGACCTGGATCCACACCTGCCGCACCTGCACCTCGTCGTCGAGAAGCGCGATCTCGACGGGGCGCGCCGCCTCGGGGAAGACGGTCTGCACGGCGGCGGCATAGTTGTCGAGCATCGCCCCGACGGCCGCGGTGAGGTCCGACTCCGCCGGGCCGTACAGCGTCAGCCCCGGAGCGGCGCCGGCCTTGTCATGAAAGAGGTCGCGGGCGCTGCTGCTCAGCGCCGGAATCGGGCGCGTGAGGAGGCGCACCGCGAGGGGCGCCGCGGCGAGGAGGCAGGCGATCGCGATGAACGCGAGGAGGGTGAGGCGGTTGCGCCGCTTGAGTTCAGGGGAGAAGTGGCGGGCGCCGGGCATGGTGCGGACTCGCAGCGGCCGAGGGGGCGGGTCTGAAAACGAACGCCGGCCCGAGGAACGCTCCCGGGCCGCGCATCGAGAATGCGGATGAGAGGATTTGAACCTCCACGGGATTTTACTCCCACCAGAACCTGAATCTGGCGCGTCTGCCAGTTCCGCCACATCCGCGGGCAGGCGCGCAGGGCGCGCCGCCGACGATAGCCGCATCGACGCCCAATTCAAGCGCTGACGGCGTGTTGAGGGCGGCGCCAGGGGGCCGGCGGGCGTTTGAGGGCGAGCCGCCGCGGTCGGGGATCATCCCGAATCGCGGCCGGTGGGGCCGGGGGGCCGGCCGGTGGAGACGGTCGGCGCGAGTCGGACAAAGCGGGCCATCCGGCGGTCGGCCGGGCGGAACGGACTGATGTCAGGCGGGAGTGCGGCCGATATCATCCAAGCCGCCGGTTCGCCGGTTGCTGAAACCACGCGCCGTGTCGAGGCGTAGAGGCTATTATTGAGGATCGTGCGCGGCGGGGTTCAACCGCCGCCCGCGTGGCGCCGGCGGCTTTTCGCCGGGCCTGACATGCTGACCGAAGGGAGTCTTCCCTTGAACGACGAAGACGACTGACGGTTCACACCGCGGCCCTGACCCGCCCTGGTGTGAACCGGGGCGGTTGAAAAAGCAGACGACAGGGCCGACCAACCCTCTCTTCTACCGCCGGCGGAGGCGGAATCTCGCACCGTCGCGGCGACCGCAGGACACCACGTTTCTCGCCCGTACCCGTCGAATGACGTGTACCGGTGTTCGTAGAAGCCGACTTGCCCGTCGGCGATGAATCGGCAATGACCGGCAACCGGCGCCCTCGTGGGAGCCGGCAGCCGGCCGCGATGAAAAACCAAAGGACCAGCGACCATGACCGCCAACCTCCTCCTGACCCGCAACATCGGCATCTGCGCGCATATCGACGCGGGCAAGACGACGGTGACTGAGCGCATTCTCTTCTACACCGGCAAGAACTACAAGATGGGCGAGGTCCACGAAGGCACCGCGACCATGGACTTCCTCGTCGAGGAGCAGGAGCGCGGGATCACGATCCAGTCGGCCGCGACGACGTGCCCGTGGGTCGTCAACGGGGTTGAGTACCACATCAACCTCATCGACACGCCCGGCCACGTGGACTTCACCATCGAGGTCGAGCGCTCGCTGCGCGTCCTGGACGGCGCCGTGGCCGTCTTCGACGGCAAGGAAGGCGTCGAGGCGCAGAGCGAGACGGTCTGGCGCCAGGCGGACCGCTACCGCGTGCCGCGACTCTGCTTCATCAACAAGATGGACAAACTCGGGGCCGACTTCGAGTTCAGTTTCAAGTCGATCGGCGAGCGCCTCGGCGCCAACGCGATCGCGGTGCAGATTCCCATCGGGCAGGCGGACACCTTCGAGGGGCTCATCGACCTCATGCTGATGAAGGCGTACTACTTCGACAGCAACGAACTCGGCGCCGTCGTCGAGGAGCGCGAGATTCCCGCGAACATGCGCGACATGGCGGAACTGTGGCGTCATGAGATGATTGAGAAGGCCGCGGAACTCGACGACGAACTCGCCGAGGTTTTCCTCGCCGACCAGGAACCGACCATCGCGCAGCTCAAGGCCGCGATCCGCAAGGGCACGATCGCCCGCCAGTGCTACCCGGTCTTCTGCGGCTCGGCGCTCAAGTACATCGGCGTGCAGCGGCTGCTCAACGGCGTGGTCGATTACCTCCCCAGCCCGCCGGAAGCAGGCGAAGTGCATGGCGTCGATCCGCGCGACCGCAAGAAGGACCTCACGCGCCCGCCCGATCCGGACGCCCCCTTCTCCGCCCTCGTCTTCAAGGTCGTCGCGGACAGCCATGGCGACCTGACCTACCTGCGCATCTACTCGGGCACGCTCAAGCGCGGCTCGCGCGTCCTCAACCCGGGCAACAACCGCAAGGAGAACATCGCGCGCATCTTCGAGATGCACGCCAAGGACCGCATCGCCCTCGAAGAAGCGAGCGCCGGGAGCATCGTCGGCGTCGTCGGCATCAAGAACTCCATCACCGGCGAGACGCTCTGCGATCCCGATGAGCCGATCCTCCTCGAGACCATGTCCTTCCCCGAGCCGGTCATCTCGATGTCCATCGAGCCGAAGACCGCCGAGGACAAGCGCAAACTCGGCGAGGCGCTCGTCACCATCCGCCGCGAAGACCCCTCCTTCCGCTCGCACTTCGATGATGAGACGGGGCAGACGATCATCGCCGGCATGGGCGAACTCCACCTCGAAATCATCAAGCACAAACTCATCCGCGACATGAAGATCGGCGTCGAAGTCGGCAAGCCCCGCGTCACCTACCGCGAGGCGATCATCGGCCATGCCGAGAACGTTCGCGGCAAGTTCGTCAAGCAGACCGGCGGGCGCGGGCAATACGGCGACTGCACCATCAACGTCTATCCCTGCACCCGCGAAGAGGCCGAGGCTCTCGAAATCGACTTCACCGACTCGATCGGCTTCGAGAACAAGATCGTCGGCGGCAAGATCCCCAAGGAGTACGTGCCCAGCGTCGAGCACGGCTGCCGGCAGGCGGCGCTCTCGGGCATCCTCGGCGGGTATCAACTCCTCAACGTGCGCATCGAACTGGTGGACGGCTCGACGCACCCGGTGGACTCCTCGCAGATCGCCTTCGAGCAGGCCGGCGCCCTGGCGATGCGCGACGCCTGCACCAAGGCCGGGCTGTGTCTGCTCGAACCCATCATGAAGGTCATCGTCATCACCCCCGAGGATTACGTCGGGCAGGTGACCGGCGACATCAACTCGCGCCGCGGGCACATCATCAACATGGAGCAGCGCGGCAACACGCGCATCCTCACGACCGAAGTGCCGCTGAGCGAGATGTTCGGCTATACGACGGCGCTGCGCTCCCTCACCCAGGGCCGCGCCACCAGCACCATGGAGCCCTGCACCTACCGCCGCCTCCCCGAGAGCCTCACGAAGGAGATTCTCGCAGCGGTGTGAAGGGTCGATCGACCAACTGATCGTTGAATCATCCAGCCCCCGGCGATGTCGCCGGGGGTTGTTGATAGGTGGCAAGTGCAAGCACTCCTCCGCATTGACGAAAGTTGCGCTACACTCCCATGCGCGAGCGATGTTGACGCGTCAAGGCTTCACTGATGAACATGCGGCGTTTTGTTCTTGCAGCCTGCATTTTGTTCGCAGCGGCGGCGCTCCTGGTGCTCGTACTGGCTGAACCGCTCGCGGAATACTACGGCTTGGATTTCAAACCCATGCCCTTCGATTCCGCCGTCTGGCGGGCGACGCCATCGGACGGCACACATGATGCAGTTCGGCTGCGCATGGTCGATGATTTCCTTGCGAATCACGGACCGGTCGGCAGGACTCGCACGGAAATCGTCGCGCTGCTGGGTGAATCCGATGACACGTCTTACTTCTCCGATTTCGACATGGTTTACCATCTTGGACTCGAGCGAGGGGGCGCGTTTTCGATCGATTCCGAATGGCTTGTAATCCGCCTTGACAGCGACGGTGTCGTCACGGAAGCCCGCCTCGTCAGAGATTGAAGCACCATGCCTGAGGTGTCGGAAGACCACTGCGAACGCTGCGGCCGCTTCGGGCCCGGGGGGCGCCGGTGGATGTTTTACCACATGCTTTCGCGCTTTCCGCAGCCGCCGGCGGCGAGGGAGTTCTACTGTCATCGCTGCATCCGCCTCATGCGACTCTACTCGGTCATCGGACTCGGGCTGCTCGTGATCGTGCTCGCGGCGCTCGTCGTCGTGGTGATCCAGACGATTTCCGCTGTGCCGGTCCCGTAGCAGGGTTCAACGGGCTTCCGCGCGCGGCGGCGGCCCGGCCGACCTACCATCCTTCAGATGGATCGACCTGCCCGGCTGAGCCGTATCGGATGGGTGGCGCGCCGTCGGCAGGAGATCCACATGGCCACCACATCCCCGTGCGCCCAGGCGCCTCGCGTGAAGTTCAACGGCAGCGATCGATTCGTGCGCGAATTGCGCCGCCGCGTTGACGCCTACTTCGAGCAGACCGGCCGCCGGAGGCGCGACTGCCCGCAGATGTACTTCAAGACCGTGACGATCCTCGCGTGGTTCTTCGGGGCCTACTTCCTTCTGCTCTTCGCCGTGACGAGTCCGTGGATCGTCGTTCCGCTGGCGGCGGTGCTCGGCGTCGCCATGGCGGCGATCGGCTTCAACATCCAGCACGACGGCGGGCACAGCGGCTACAGCGAATCCACCTGGGTCAACAAGATCATGGCCATGAACCTCGACCTCATGGGAGGCAGTTCCTACCTCTGGGCGTGGAAGCACAACACCTTTCACCACACCTATCCCAACATCGACGGGCACGATGACGACATCGACCTCGGCCTGCTCGCCCGCCTTTCACCCCATCAACGGCATCTCTGGTTCCATCGCGCGCAGGGCATCTACCTGTGGGTGCTCTACGGCTTTCTCGCGATCAAGTGGCACTTCTACGACGACTTCCGCCAACTCGCCGCCGGGCACATCGGCGGACACCGGATTCCCCGACCGCGCGGCGCGGACCTGCTCGTCTTCATCGCCGGAAAGGTCGCCTTCTTCTCGATGGCGTTCGTCATTCCCATGCTGCTGCACCCGTGGTGGGCGGTGGTCGGGGTCTATGCGATCGCGGCGTTCGTGAGCGGCGTCGTGCTCAGCATCGTCTTTCAACTCGCGCACTGCGTGGAGGAGGCGGACTTCCCCGCCCCGGCCGATCTCGGAGACGGCGTGCCGCGCATGGAATCCGAATGGGCCGTGCACCAGGTGCAGACGACGGTCAACTTCGCGCGCGGCAACCGCGTCCTCTCGTGGTTCCTCGGCGGGCTCAACTTCCAGATCGAGCACCACCTGCTGGCGCGCATCTGCCACGTTCACTACCCGGCCCTTTCCAAGGTGGTGGAGGAAGTCTGCCGCGAGTTTGGCGTGCGCTACGCCGAACATCGCACGGTGTGGTCGGCGCTCTGCTCGCACGCGCGGTGGATTCGCCTCATGAGCCGCCCGGCGGCGACGGCGCGCGAATGACCGTCCCGAATGAACGGGACAGATTCACCTTTAGCAGAGACAACATCAGCTATAAGTCTTTGTGGCTGCTCGACATAAAACGTACCTGTCCCGTTTATTCTCTGTCCCGTTAACTTTCCTAAAACGTACCTGTCCCGATTAGTCTCGCCGAGACGCGGCGTTTCGGGGCGGGAGCGATGCAGGGGCGCATAGACTTGGCCCGCAGCGATGCATGCCGCACGGGCCGGGCCCTCGCCTTGCAGGACGATCCGCGCGCTGCGTGATCGAACAGGGGCGATGAGGCCAGGGGTCATGAAGCATCACCATCCGTTGACGATGCTGGCGCTGGCGTTCGGGCTGTCCTTCACCTTCGCCGTGATCTGGGTGTGTCTCATGACATGGACACTTCCGCCGACAGACGGCGCCTACGGACAGGCGCCCTTCGCCGACTCGCTCGTGCTGCCGATCATGTCGATCATCGCCAGCGTCGCGGCGTTGATTACCTATCCCTTCCTCTACTTCGCGCTTCGGGACCGGAGATTTCCCCGCGCGCCGGCGCTGTTGGCGATGGTGGTGGTCGGTGAGATCGTCCTCATCACGCCGATCAACGCCTGGCTGGGGTTCGTCGGCTCCTTCGCCGCGTATCTCGGCGGACTGGCGGTAGCGCGGGTATGCTCGCCGCTGAACGTCCGGCCGGGCCACTGTTCGACGTGCGGCTACTGCCTGACCGGGCTGGGCGAAGGCGCCGCATGCCCGGAGTGCGGGGCTGCGCCATCCCGGGAGGCCCCGGTTGAGCCGCGTTGAACCCGAGCCCTTCGATCTCCAGCCGGTTCTGACCGGCGCCCTCGTGCACCTCCGCCCCATGCGCGAGGAGGACTTCGATGATCTCTACGCCGTCGCGTCCGACCCGCTCATCTGGGAGCAGCATCCCCAGCCCGATCGCTGGCGCCGCGAAGTCTTCCGCGCCTTCTTCGACAAGGGCCTGGCGTCCGGCGGGGCGCTGGTCGTCATCGATCGCGCCGACGGGCGCCTCATCGGCTCATCGCGCTTCCACCTGCACGACGAGGAGCCTGACGCGATCGAGATCGGCTGGACTTTCCTCGCCCGTTCGCACTGGGGCGGGCGGTACAACGGCGAGATGAAGCGCCTCATGCTTTGCCACGCCTTCCGGTTCGTGCCGCGCGTCTTCTTCCTTGTCGGCGCGACGAACGGGCGCTCGCAGCGCGCCATGGAGAAGATCGGCGCCCTCCGCGACGGCCTGCGCACGATCGAAGGCGGTCAGCCCCACTTCGTCTATCGCATCGACGCAGCGGCCTTTCGCGGCTGAGGTCCGCTCGTTCCGGATCAGTTGAACCAGAACCCCCAGCGGAACACGCGGCCGTTGAACGCGTTCTGCAGGCGCTCCCACAGGCCCGGGTTGGTCAGCGTTCCCTTCTCGAGATACGGCGCCGCAGCCGTGCCCTGAATCCACAGCACGAGATCGAAAGGACGCGGCTCCGTGAAGACGCGCTTGAGGTTGATGCCCATGCCCTCCATCCGATCGTCCCACTGCGGCATGCGCCAGAAGCGCACGAGGCGCTTGCCGTCGAGCACCAGGTCCGCCTCATTCAGGAAGATCAGCCAGGTGTCGCGGATCTCCGGCGTCACCCGCGCCTCGGGGATCACCGAGGTCTGGATCGTGCTCGGCACCCATTCGCGGTCGTTGTCCGTCTCGGCGTCGATGTGCGTCCACATCTCCTTGCCCATCGCGATCACCATCTTGAGATGGCCGTGAGCCTTGAGCATGCGCTCCGGCTCCTTCACGTCGAAGCGCAGGAGGTGAAAGAACGCGATCCAGTCGGTCACCTCCATCCACTCGTACTCGCGATAGTCATACTCCTCCTGGAGAAAGGCGAAGGGCGTCTTCGGCCGGGCGAAGGCGACGTGGGAGCAATGCTCGAAGAGCATCCGCCGGTCGTGCGCCAGCGCCGCCTCGCACAGCGCCATGATGAAGTGGCAGTAGCCGCACAGCCAGGCGACGTCGGCGCGGTCGAAGGCGATGATGAACTCGGCCGCGCCCTCCTCGCTGGGGTTGAAGCGCCCCTGAAAGCGGTTGAAGAGCGCCCAGATCGCTTCGCTGCGGTCTCCCTTGCCGTCGCCGTTGACATCCAGCCGCACCAGCCCGATGGCGACGGGGAGTTTCACCTCCGCATCGGCGACGGCGGCAAGAGTCGCCTCCGCCCTGGCGACGGAGTCGAGCCAGGACTGGAGCAGCGCGTTCAACTCGTCGTAGGTGACTTCCTCGGGGTTCGCGTTGCGCGGGATCGAGTCGAGGTCGATGGGCAGCATCTCGCCGAGGATCAACCCCTTCTGGAGAAAGCCGTAGCGATAGAGGCCGCTGAAGAGGATCTCCCCGCTGCGGAAGAACTCATTGAGTCCCAGCGCGAAGCGCACGTAGTCGGACTCGGGGTGATCGGCAAGGTACGTGGCAAGGGCCTTCTCCCCTTCCGCGAGGCTCTCGCCCGTCAGCGCGGCCTTGACGAGCAGCACTTCCTGATCGCTCGGCGGGGCGGCGGCGGCGGTCATCGCAACGAGGGCGCAAGCCAGCGCGATCATCCAGCAGCGTGTGCGGTGCATGGGAACTCTCCTGCAAGCAATGTGAATGGAAGGCTGCCAGCAGCGCAGCGCGGCCGATGAACCACCGCTCCATGCTAGCCGGGCGAACGGGCGGCGCGGTCGGCGGGAATCCGCCCTGTTCTGCCGCCCCGGCCGGACCTCGGCGCTCATCGGCGCGCCGCCCGCTCCCTCAGGGCAAACGATCCTCCTCCCGGCTCCGGGCTCACGGCACCGGTGCCGCGAGCGACCTCGTCTCCTGCCGGTTCTCGTGGATCGCGACGATTGACGCAGCGGGACCGCTGAGAGGCCGTGCCCCCATCCCCCCCCAGCAGATCCCGGATTTTTCTTTCCGGGTTGGCAGTTTTCTCTTGACATGGCCGCACGGAGGCGGTACTTGGTTAAGGGAACACTCCGACCGGGCGGGCGACCCGGCGGGTGCGACCAGCACAGGCCCGGCACGGGGACCGCTTGCGGGAGGTTTCATCATGGCGATGGTCAACGGGCTTTCGTTGCGCACTGCGCTGACGATGTTCCTCGGGCTTGCCGCCGCGTGCGGCGCGCCCGCGCAGACGACGTACTACGTGAACGGCTCGTGCGGGGATGACTCTTGGACAGGTCTTTCGCCGGTGTGCGAAGGGCCGAACGGGCCGAAAGCGACGATCCAGGCGGGCATCGACGCGGCGGATCACTTCGATGAGGTCGTCGTGGCCGATGGCATCTACCGAGGCGCGGGCAACAAGAACCTCGAGTTCTTCACCAAGGAGATGAGCATCCGCTCAACCGGCGGGCCGGAGAAGTGCGTCATCGACTGCGAAGAGGATGGCTTCGGCTTCACCTTCTGCACACTGCCCGACGACCGGCCGGTGACGATCGAGGGCTTCACGATCCGCAATGGTCGGGGCACGTCCGCTGGCGGCATTTGCATCTACGCGGCCGAGGTGACGATCGACAACTGCGTGATCGAGCAATGCGTCGGTGCAGGCCAAACGGGGTTTGCCGGCGGGGTTTACATCGGTAACTCGCCCGTGCAGATTGTGCGGACGATCATACGCGGGAACCGAGCGATCGGCGGCTCTCCTCTGCTGGAAGGTGGCGGGGGCATTCGGGTTGATGGCCGGTCCGAGGTCACGATGCAAGACTGCCGGGTGGCAAACAACGAAGTATCAGGCGGATCGTCAGGTGACAGGGCGGGAGGCGGTATTGCGGTGTTGGGCGTTGACGCCACGATGCACATGGTTCGCTGCGTCGTCAGCGGGAATCGAGTCGTCGCGCGGGACGACCGCGCCTTGGGTGGCGGCTTATACCTTACTTCGAATCCGCTGGTTCCATCCACGATCGTCGATTCGGAGTTTGTCGGCAACGAGGCGCTCGACGAGCTTGGGAGATCGACCGCGTCGGGAGGCGGCGCCTACCTGACGCGCGAGTGCATCATTCAGGATTGTGAGTTCCGAGAGAACACCGCGGACGACGGCGGTGGCGTCTACGTTGCCGGTGACGACGTGAGAATTCTGCATGTAACTCTCACGGACAATCATGCACGTTACAATGGAGGTGGACTGTACAGCGGATCGGGTCAGGGCCGATACAAGCAGCTGCGCTTCACAGGCAACACCGCCGAAATGGATGGGGGCGGGGCCTATTGGGTCTACGGTGGGGCGATAGCGGACTGTGAGATCATCGAGAACCGCGCAGGCAGGGATGGCGGCGGCCTCTTCGGAGTGTATATGCAGCGCGGGATCATCGCCGGCAACGAGGCCGGCCGCAACGGCGGCGGCGCCATGGCACCGTGGGATCAACGCTTCGTGGACACGCTCATCGTCGGCAATCGATGCGCCGGCTCAGGCGGAGGGGTCTATACCCTCGAATCCGCCAGCAGAATGATCAATGCGACGATCGCAGGGAATCTCGCCGGAGCCGGCGGCGGAGGGCTCCACGTCGAAGATACCGGCAACGGCGGCAACCGGCCCCTCCTCAACTCCATCATCCGCGATAATTATCCCGTATCGGTCTTTGACAACTCCGGCCGGCTCGCGATTGAGCGCAGCAACATCGAGGGCGGCTGGCCGGGCGCGGGGAACATTGACGCCGATCCGCGCTTCGTTGATCCCGCCAATGATGACTACCGACTTCTGCCCGGCTCGCCGTGCATCGATGCCGGCGACAACCGCGCGATTTACTCCGAGACCGATCTCGCCGGCAATCCGCGGCGCTTCGACGATCCCGGCATGCCTGATGCCGGCATCGGGCTGAACCGCGTCGTGGACATGGGCGCGTACGAGTTCCAGGGAACTTCATCGGGCTTCATCACGGTGCATCCGCGCCCAGGCCTCGCCGATTCGCCCAACCAGTTGCAGGCCGCCGGCGCGACGCCCGGCGAGCGCATCTACTTCATCTACGGCTTCACCAGCGGGGTAACGAACATCCCCGGCTGCCCCGGCGTGATGATCGAGATCGCCAACGCGAGGATCGCCGCCCAGACGACCGCCGACAACAACGGCAACGCCTCCGCCGTCATCAACGTCCCCCCCGCCGCCTCCGGCCGCACAATCCTCCTCCAGGCCCTCGACCGCAGCGCCTGCGAAGTGAGCAACCTTGTCTCCTACCGGTTCCCCTGAGCGAAGTAGTCGCCCGGTCCGACTCCCCAAGGGTGCGGGGCGGGCGCGAGCAGGCCATCAGCCGCCGCGCCCGTCCCGGCCCGCTCTTTGGCCGGGTCGCACGGCGTCCGCTCATCCATTCCACGCGCCCGGGTCTGGAATCGGCGGCAACGGTCGATCGGGCCCGCGCTGAGGTCGGGCCGCGTCAGGGAAATCCTCGCCCTGCGATCTAGGATTGGGCCGGCGGACAGGGTCGTTCGAGGGAGGTTCGGCGGGACATGGGAATGCCAGTCATTGATCTGCGCAGCGATACGGTGACCAAGCCGACGCCGGCGATGCGCGAGGTCATGGCGCGCGCCGAGGTCGGGGATGACGTGCTCGGCGATGAGCCGACCGTCCTGCGCCTGCAGGAGAAGTCAGCGGGGCTGCTGGGCAAGGATGACGCCGTCTACGTGCCCTCGGGCACGATGGCGAACCTCTGCGCCATCTGCGCGCAGACGCATCACGGCGACGAGATCATCGCGCACAACGAGAGCCATTTCTATTTTTACGAGACGGGCGGGTTCGCCGCCGTCGCCGGCTGCTCCGTTCGCTTCGTGCCCGGGAAGCGCGGCATCTTCGGCCCGGAGATCATCGAGCCGAACATCCGCCCGACGCAGATTCACTTCCCGCAGACGCGGCTGGTGGTCATCGAGAACACGCACAACCGCGGAGGCGGGGCGATCTGGCCGGTGGCGCAGGTCAAGGCCGTCGCCGACCGCGCGCACGACCTGGGCCTGCGCGTCCACATGGACGGCGCGCGTCTGCTGAACGCGTGCGTCGCGACGGGGCTCGATCCGCGCGAGTACACGCAGCACGTCGATTCCGTCTCGATGTGTTTTTCCAAGGGCCTCGGCGCGCCGGTCGGGTCGATCCTCGCGGGCGACCAGGAGATGATCCAGAAGGCCCACCGCTTCCGCAAGATGCTCGGTGGGACGATGCGGCAGTCGGGCGTCATCGCCGCCGCCGCGATCTACGCGCTCGATCACCACGTCAAGCGCCTCGCCGACGATCACGCCAACGCGAAGCGCTTCGCCGAAATTCTCAGTCGGACGCCCGGTGTGACCATCGACCTGAGCGAGGTCGAGACGAACATGGCGTTCTTCGACGTCGATCCGCAGTGGGGCAACGGGAAGAAGTTCGCACGCCTGCTCGAGCGCGAGGGGGTGCGGATGTTCGCAACGGGCCCGCAGCGGCTGCGGGCGGTGTTTCATCTCGAGATTTCGGCGGAGCAGGCGGTCCGCGCTGCGGAAGTCGTCGCCCGCGTTCTTCAGCGCGTTCCCGCATGAACCAGGGGGAAGAGCGTGTTCGATCACTTCACTGCGACGGGCCTGGGCGGCCTGGCGGTCCTGCGGAACGCCGAGACGCGCTCGATCTCCGCAGAGAATCCCGACGGGTCGCGCGGCGGCGGCGCCAGGTCGGCCCCGGGCCAGGATGAGCACTGCACCCCCGCCGCCTCCGAACTCGGCCGCGGCTGGAAGGTCCGGCCGTGCATCCGCGTGCGCAGCGGCGAGACGGCGGTCCTCGCCGACGTCGCCGGCCCGGGCGTCGTGCAGCACATCTGGATGACCGTCCTGCACGAGCGATTGCGCATGATCGCGCTGCGCGTCTACTACGACGATCAGACGACGCCGAGCATCGAGACGCCGCTGGGCGACTTCTTCGCCAACGGACTCGACGGCTGCGCGCTCATCGGCTCAATCCCCGTCGCCGTCAACCCGCGCGGCGGGATGAACTCCTACTGGCCCATGCCCTTTGCGAAACGCCTGCGCCTCACGATCACCAATGACGGGCCGCAGGATCTCAATGAGTTTTTCTACCAGATCACCTATGCGCTCACCGACGTTCCGGCGGAGGCGGGCTACCTCCACGCGCAGTGGCGGCGGTCGATGACCACGCGCGCGCGTCCCGAGCACACCATTCTCGACGGCGTTTCCGGCTGCGGGCACTACGTCGGCACCTACCTTGCCTGGAACCAGTTCTCCAACCAGTGGTGGGGTGAAGGCGAAATCAAGTTCTACCTCGACGGCGACGGCGAACACCCCACCATCTGCGGCACGGGCACCGAAGACTACTTCGGCGGAGCGTGGGGATTCCGCGCCGCGGTCAATCCCGAGACCAGCGGGCCGGTCACCTACAGCACGCCGTACCTCGGCTATCCGCAGGCGCTCATCGGCGGCGAGCGCGTGCCCTGCCACGGCCTGTACCGCTGGCACATTCCCGACCCGATCTGCTTTGCGCGCGACCTGCGCGTGACGGTGCAGGCGCTGGGGTGGTATCCGACGAGGAAGTTTCAACCCCTCACTGATGACATCGCCAGCACGGCGTACTGGTATCAGGCGCTGCCGACGGGTTCGATGCCGGGACTGCCCTCGCTCAATGAACGACTGCCGCGATGACGCGACTCGCAGCCGAGCGAGAATCGGGCGTTCACCACAAAGGACACGAAGTCACAAAGCATGCACGAAGCAAGCCGAGTTGGCCGCAAAGAGGCTCAAGAAGCACAGAATGGCGCCGAGTTCACGCTTTCAATTCGTCGGCGCTCGGCCTCAATTCTCAGGCCCCAAGTCCCTCTTGTGCTTTCTGTGCCTCTTTGCGGCCAATGTCCGACTCTCGCTTTGTGCCCCCTTCGTGTCTTGGTGTCCTTAGTGGTGAGACTTTGGGTTTCGAACCGGAACGCCGCCCATGCGAATCGCCCTCGTGACCGACGCCTGGCTGCCGCAGGTCAACGGCGTGGTCACGACGCTCGGCCACGTCGTGCGCCAGCTCGAAGCGATGGGCGACGAGGTGCTGGTGATCCAGCCGCAACTGTTTCGCACGTTCCCCTGCCCGCGCTACCCGGAGATCCGTCTTGCATGGATGCCGGGGCGGAAGGTGCGACGGCTGCTGCGCGAGTTTGCGCCTGAGGCGATCCACATCGCCACGGAAGGGCCGCTCGGGATCGCCGCTCGCCTGCACTGCGGCCGTCGCGGCGTGCCCTTCAACACGTCCTACCACACGCAGTTCCCGCAGTACCTGCGCCGGTATGCGTGGATTCCCGAGGCCTGGACCTATCGCCTCATGCGCTGGTTCCACGGCCGAGCGCATGCGACGCTCGTGCCGACGAAGCGCGTGAAGGAGGAGCTCGATGCGCGCGGCTTCACCAATGTGCGAGTCTGGACGCGCGGCGTGGATACCGGTCTCTTCAAGCCCGGCGACAAGTCGTTTCTCGCCGGTGAGCCGCCCATCAGCCTCTACGTCGGCCGCATCGCGCGCGAGAAGAACATCGAGGCGTTTCTCGAAGCGGACGTGCCGGGGACGAAGTACCTCGTCGGCGACGGCCCAGCGCGCGCTTCGCTCGAACGGAAGTATCCTGCGGCGCGATTTGTCGGCGTGAAAAAGGGCAAGGAACTCGCGAAGCACTACGCCGCCGCCGACGTCTTCGTCTTCCCCAGCCGCACCGACACCTTCGGCGTGGTGATGCTCGAAGCGATGGCGTGCGGCGTGCCCGTCGCGGCGTATCCCGTGACGGGTCCGATCGACGTTGTTTCACCGGGAGTGTCCGGTTCGCTCAATGACGATCTTGCGACGGCGATCCGCGAAGCGCTGAAGATCGACCCCGCATCCTGCCTCAAGTATGCGCAGGGATTCTCGTGGCGGCGCTGTGCGGAGATGTTTCGCGAAGCGCTGGGCGGCGCTGGGAGGTGAAGACGCGAAGAGCGATCAGCGGCCGTCGCTCAAACCGTGCCGCGCCCTGCGCTCTCCTGCGCTGAGCCTCCGGGTCTTCATTCGACCCCGAGGCTCATGACCCCATGGGACGGCTGACCGGCGGGCGTGGGGCGCACCCGACGGCCGTCAATCCTCATCCTTCTTGCTCTTCTTCTTCGTCGAAGTCTTCTTCCTGCTCGTCTTCTTCTTCGGCGAATCGGAGTCGTCGCCCTCGCTCTTGCTCCCCTCGCCCGCCTGCGCCAGGGCCGCTTCGCGCTCGGCCTCCATCTCCTTGTTCCACTCCTCGGAGGAGATCGCGGCGATCTCGGCCATGTCGATAATCCGATCGGCGGCCTTCTCGTGGCGGATCTGGCTGATGAGCATCGGGCCGCGGCCCGAGCGGATGAGTTCCTGGCGCAACTTTTCGGGGCGCATGTTCTGGCGCATGGCGATCTGGGCGATGCGGCCGTTCACTTCGTCCTCGCTCGTCTCGACCTTGAGCACCTCGCAGAGGCGCTCCATGATGAACATGAGTTTGAGATCTTTCGCGGCGCGTTCAGCGCCGGCGTCGCGGATCTCGGCCATGCGCTCCTCGACGAGGTACGCGGGCATGCCCTGGTTGAGCAGGCGCAGCCGGAACGACTCGATCGTCCGGGCCGTCTGCGCGGCGCTGGCGCGCTGCGGCAGTTCCATCTCGGTGTTTTCGATGAGGTACTTCGCCACCTGGCGGCGGAGGATGTCCTGCTGCTCCATCGCGATCTGCGCCCCGAGGGCCCGCTCGATCTGCTCGCGCAACTGCCCCTCGATCTCAAGGCCGAAGTGCGCCAGCAACTGCTCCATGGTGAGCGGGATGAGCCGGCCGACGTTGGCGATGTTGAATTCGATGGTGATGGGCTGGCCGCGCACGGATTCGAGTTCGTGATTCTCCGGCCCGGTCGTTTCGACGGTAACGACCTGGCCGGGCTTGCGGCCGCTCAGGAGGGCGCGCACCCCCTCGATCTGGATGCCGGCGACGGGCCCCTTGTCCTCGTCTCCCTCGCGGGGCAGGCGGCTGACCGTCTCGGCGACGGTGCCGAGGACCTTGCCCTCGCGGTCCTTGATGCTGGCGCTTCCGAAGAAGTAGTCGCCCGGCTCGGGCTCGCCCTCGACGGCGACAACGCTGCCGCGCCGCTCCAACTGGATCTTGATTTCCTTGTCCACCATCTCGCGGGTGATTTCCAGCGTCGGCCGGCGGAGCGGGATGCCGTCGTACTTCGGCAGTTCGAAGTCGGGCATGACCTCGACTTCGCAGGTGAAGACGAAGGGCTTGCCCGGTTCGAGGTTCAGGGACTTGTCGTTGGAGATGACCGGGTCGCCCACGACCCTGAAGTCTCGCTCGCGAATGACCTTCTGAAAGGCCTCGCTGATGATCCGGTTGCGCGTTTCCTCGGCCAGTCCCTTGGCGAATCGGCGTTCGACGAGTTTGCGCGGCGCCTTGCCGGGCCGGAAGCCGGGCAGTCGCACAGCCGTGGCCAGTTCGCTGAATCCCGTGTTCATCCGCGCATCAATCACGGAGGCGGGAATCTCGATGGTGATCTTCTTGCAGGCGGCGCCGGCGTCTTCGATGTTGACGCTGCCGAGGGTGATCTCTTCGGTCGTGTCGGTGGTCGTGGCCATGGTCGGGTGATTCCTGGAGCGTCGGCGCCGAGGGGCGCGAGGTTCATTCGGGCGTGGCGGTCCGTCACGCGGTCCGTTAAGTCCGTGAGGGTAGCGCGCGGCCGGGGAACGTGCCAGCGCCCGAGGGGCGCGATGGAAGGGGCCCGACACCGAAAAACACCCCAATTCGGCCGTTGGAGCGGGGCCGGGCCTTGATTGAAGATACGATTCTCCTGATAGAGGCCGGGCCTTCCGCCCGTCCGTCCCCCGCCGCAAGGAGCCACGCCATGCCACGCCGTCATTCCTGGGCCGAACCCTACAAGATCAAGATGGTCGAGCACCTCCGCATGACCACCCGCGCCGAGCGCGAGGACGCCATCCGCGAGGCGGGATTCAACACCTTCCTCCTGCGCAGCGAGGATGTCTACATCGACCTCCTCACCGACTCGGGCACGAGCGCCATGAGCGACCGGCAGTGGGCGGGGCTGATGATGGGCGACGAGGCCTACGCCGGCAGCCGCAACTTCTACCGCCTCGAGACGGCGGTGCGTCAGTTCTATGGCTATCGCCACGTCATTCCGACGCACCAGGGGCGCGGCGCCGAGCACATCCTCAGCATCATGTGCATCAAGCCCGGCGACTATGTGCCCGGCAACATGTACTTCACCACCACCAAGGCCCACCAGGAACTCGCCGGCGCGACCTTCGTCGATGTCATCGTTGACCAAGCCCACGATCCGCTCAGCGAATTCCCATTCAAGGGTAATGTCGATCTCGACAAACTCGCCGGCCTCATCCAGCGCGTCGGGGCCAAGCGCATCCCGTATCTCTGCCTCCAGACGAACGTGAACATGGCCGGCGGCCAGCCCATCAGCCTCGAAAACCTCAAGGCCACGTGCGATCTCTGCCATCGCCACGGCATCCGGGTCATGCTCGACGCGACGCGGGCCGTCGAGAACGCCTACTTCATCCGGATGCGCGAAAAGGGCCAGGGCCACCGCACCATCGCCGACATCCTGCTGGACATGTGCGCGCACACCGATGGATGCACGAACAGCGCCAAGAAGGACAGCCTCGTAAACATCGGCGGGTGGCTCGCGGTCAACGACGACGATCTCGCCGAGCAGGCGCGGAACCTCGTCGTGGTCTACGAAGGGCTGCACACGTACGGCGGGCTGGCCGGACGGGACATGGAGGCCATGGCCATCGGCATCGAGGAGTCGGTGCAGTTCGACCACATCCGCGCGCGGATCGGGCAGGTCGAGTACCTTGGCAATGCGCTGATCCGTGCCGGCGTGCCGATCGTGCGCCCCATCGGCGGACACGGCATCTTCGTCGATGCCGCGCGCTTCCTGCCGCATATTCCGCGCGAGGAGTTCCCCGCCCAAGCGCTTGCCGCGGCTCTCTACGTGCAGTCCGGCGTGCGCGCCATGGAGCGCGGCGCCGTCTCCGCCGGCCGGCATCACGACACCGGTGAGAACCTCTTCCCCCGACTCGAACTCATCCGCCTCACCATCCCCCGCCGCGTCTACACCCAGGCGCACATGGACGTAACGGCCGAGGCGGTCATTGACCTCTACGAACAGGCCGAACAGATCGTCGGCCTGCGCTTCACCTTCGAGCCGAAGTATCTGCGCTTCTTCCAGGCGCGCTTCGAGCCGGTCGTCGGCGCGAAGGTGCTCAACGGCGAAACCAGCGACGAACCGGTCGCCGTGGGCGCGATGGGGGAAGGTATCTGACGGCCGGCTACTGATTCCAGTAAAAGTAAAGTCCTATAGTGCGGTTGGGCCGATGGATGATGGTATGAGACCACACGGCAGCCCGCAACAACTCGAAGATCGTCGCCTCCGCGCCTTTTCGCTCATTCAGGAGGG
>JBDIVQ010000032.1:0-31601 GCA_039794345.1 Phycisphaerae bacterium
TCGGCCGGCCCGAGTCCGGCGGAACGGTCGCCAACCCCAAGGGCACGCCCGTCTTCGCCTGGAAGGGCGAGACGCTCGAAGAGTACTGGTGGTGCACCGAGCAGGCGCTCTTCTGGCCCGACGGCTCAGGCCCGGACCTCATCGTCGATGACGGCGGAGACGCGACCTTGCTCGTTCACAAGGGCCTTGAGTTTGCGAAGGCCGGGAAGATCCCCGCCTTCGACGCCGAGAACGATCCCGAGGAATGGGGCGTGATCCTCAACCTCCTGCGCGACATCGCCAAGCGCGACGCCGGCGCCTGGCAGCGCATCGCCCCGAAGATCAAGGGCGTCTCCGAAGAGACGACGACCGGCGTGCATCGCCTCTACGAAATGCAGAAGGCCGGGACGCTCCTTTTCCCCGCCATCAACGTCAATGACTCCGTCACCAAGAGCAAGTTCGACAACCTCTACGGCTGCCGCCACTCGCTCGTGGACGGCCTCAACCGCGCCACCGACGTCATGCTCTCGGGCAAGGTGGCGATGATCTGCGGCTATGGCGACGTGGGCAAGGGTTGCGCTCAGGCGCTCAAAGGCCAGGGCTGCCGCATCGTCATCGCCGAGATTGATCCCATCTGCGCGCTGCAGGCCGCGATGGAGGGCTACCAGGTCGGCACTGTCGATGACTGGGCCGACAAGGTCGATCTCTTCATCACCACCACCGGCAACTTCGGCATCATCACCGCCGCACACATGAGCAAGATGAAGGACAAGGCGATCATCGGCAACATCGGCCACTTCGACAACGAGATCGACATGGCCGGTCTCAAGAAAATCAAGGGCGTCAGGCGCACCAACATCAAGCCGCAGTATGACATGTGGACCTTCCCCGACGGTCACAGCGTGCTGGTCCTCGCCGAGGGTCGGCTGCTCAACCTCGGCTGCGCCACCGGCCACCCCTCCTTCGTCATGAGCGCTTCCTTCACCAACCAGGTGCTCGCGCAGATCGAACTGGCGACGAACCGCAACAACTACGAGAAGAAGGTCTACACCCTTCCCAAGATTCTCGATGAGGAGGTCGCCCGCCTGCACCTGGGCAAACTCGGGGCGAAACTCACGAAACTGACCGACAAGCAGGCGGCGTACATCGGCGTGCCGGTGGATGGGCCGTACAAGCCCGAGCATTACCGGTATTGATCGCCGCCGCGGCCGGAAGAATTCGTCACCAAAAAAGCAAAAACCAGCCGTTGGCCCTTGGGGCGCGGCTGGTCTTCTGTTAGACTTTCCTTCGGCGGGCGAGCCTCCCGCCGAAGGAGCCATCATGCGGACCACGACCTGCCGCGTCGCGATTGCCACGACCCTGCTGTCCCTCGCCCTCGCCGCGCCGCTGGGCGGACAGGTCGCGCTGCACCCCGATGATGCGGCGCCGCGCCACCCCGCTGCGGCCGAGCGCTTCAACCTCGGCCTGCGCGGGGTCTACTTCGTCGAGAATCAGGGACAGTGGAGCGATGAATCGGTCTACTACGGCCTCAAGTCGCGCGGCCTCGACGTCGCCTTCCGCGAGTCGTCATTCACGATGCACCTCGCGCGCGACGTGAGCGGCGACGTCCCCGTCGCGGTTGCTCGCGGAGCATGGGCGTCCCGCCCGTACGAATCTGAACTGGTGGAACGGGCGTCCCGCCCGTACGAATCTGAACTGGTGGAATGGGCGTCTCGCCCGTTCGATCTACCCATCGCGCCCGAAGCGAGCCCGACGCGTGAGCGAGGATTCTCCACGCCTGATCATCCCGACCCACTCCCTGACGGTCGGGGCTCGCTTCATGCGCCTGTGGAGCACGAGCACCTCACACTCACGATCACTTTCCCGGGGTCAAATCCCGTCACGCCGCGCGGCGCGCAGCCGCAGACGGCGAAGTTCAACTACTTCGTCGGCGGCGAAGGCCGCGTCACGGCAAGCAATGTCCCCTCCTTCGGCGCGGTGATCTACGAGAACCTCTACGACGGCATTGACCTGTTTGTGTGCGGCAACGACGACGGTGTAATGAAGTACGAGTTCCACTGCGCCCCCGGCGCCGACTATTCGCAGATCCGCATCCACTACGACGGCATCGACACGCTCTGCGTCAACGATGAAGGCGATCTCGAAATCGCGACGAGTTTCGGTACGTTGCTCGACGGTGCGCCGATTGTGTGGCAGGAGGATATTAACTCCCTCCCCCGGCTCGGCGGGGGAGGGCTGGGGAGGGGGTCTTCGGATGCCTCTGCTGAGTCCGACATCGCCGCCGCGCACGATTCAAATGACCCCCACCCTGACCCTCCCCCGCAAAGCCGGGGGAGGGAACCGGGGCGCTCACCCACCATCCCCGCCCGCTTCGAACTCATCGACGATCACACCTACCGCATCGCCCTCGACGCCGCCCCGGATTCGTCGCTGCCACTCGTCATCGACCCGGAGATCGAGTGGATGATCTACCTCGGAGGAAGCGAGCTGGAGGAGGGACTCAGCACGTGTATCAGCAGCGCGGGTAGTGTGTTGGTGTCGGGAGTCACGTTCTCCGGCGATTTTGAGGGCCGCAATAACAGCTACTACAGAAATATGGACGCGTTTGCGCTCGCAGCCGCACCGTCGGGAGAGCTGCTTTGGATGACGTACCTCGGTGGATTCGGGAACGATATTGCTGAAGCCATCGCAGTAGACCGCGCTGACAATCTGCTGGTGACAGGCTGGACACGATCAAACGACTTTGCGGGCAGAACGAATTCTTACTATGGTGGTTGGAGTGATGCCTTTGCAGTCAGTTTGAACCCGGACGGATACGTGCAATGGATGACGTACCTCGGCGGCAGGGAAGAAGACAAGGGGTACGGAATCGCCGTGGACAGCGTGGACAATCTCCTTGTCACCGGCGGCACGAAATCGCCCGATTTCGCAGGTCGAGGCAACTCCTTCTCCGGACCATATTGGGATGCCTACGTCGTCAAGATTGGCCCTGACGGCAACTTGCGCTGGATGACATACATCGGCGCAAGCGATGGAATCTTCGAAATGGCTTTGGCCATTGCAGTGGATGGAAGCGATGCTGCTCTGCTTGCCGGATTGACGGACGCGATGGACTTTCCAGGACGCACAAACTCGTACCATGGCGGTCCGGAAGACGGCTTCGTCGCCCTGGTTACGGCGGATGGCGTTCCCGGGTGGATGACGTATCTGGGCGGAAGCGACTACGACCGCGGCGCTGCAATCGCCGTGGACGCCGCTGGGAGTGCATTCATCAGCGGTGAAACGCGCTCCATCGACTTTGAAGGTCGCAACAACGTGTATCACGGCGGCTTTGGCGAGTACGCTTCGGATGCGTTCGTCGCAAAGGTCGATCCTGGCGGCCGGATTCCGTGGATGATGTACCTCGGCGGCACCGTGAATGAATATGGACGTGGGATAGTCGTCGATGACGCGGGCCACGCCATGATGACCGGGTGGACAGACTCAATCGACTTCAAAGGCCAAGTCAATTCTCACCACGGCGGTGAATTCGACGCGTATCTGGCAATGGTTGACACGACGGGGTTTCTCAGTGGCGTGCTTTATGTCGGTGGGAGCGGCTGGGATTTCGGTCGTGGTGTCGCATTGGATGGATCGGGCCGCGTGTTTCTGACGGGATCAACCTCATCGCCGGATGTCGTCGGTCGACTCAACGAGTATCATGCTCGAAGAGATGCGTTCATTGTGACACTCCGCCTCGCCGACGGCCCGCAACTCACCGTTGCCCCCACCTGCCCCTCCGGCGGACCGATCCGCATCGAATGGTCCGGCGCGACGCCCGGCGGGCAGGCAGCGCTCATCTACGCCCGCAACACCGGATCGTTCCTCATCCCCAACAACCGCCCCTGCGCCGGGACTCAACTCGGTCTCGACAGCAACCAGATTCAACTCGCGTGGCAGGGCGGCGCGGGACAGAGCGGCAGCCGCACACTCAACACGACCGCCGGCCCCGGCGCGTGCGGCGGCCACCTGCAACTGCTCGACCTCACCACATGCGCCACGAGCAACGTGGCGCGGATTGAGTGACTCTCTCGGTACTGTTCAACGCAGCACAAAGCCCAGGCATTGCCATGCCTGGGCTTTGGCGTTGAATCACACGATCGGCGCCGCACTCTCCGCGGGCCGCGGCGCCGTGATGCGCTCCAGCACTGGAAGCAACTCCTCCGCGATCACCGCATCCCAACTCATCCGGTCGGCGAGTTCGCGGCCGCGCTCCAGAAGCCGCGCCGCATCCGCTTCGCTGCGCGGCAGAGCCTCGTGGAGGCGCCTGGCCACCTCCTGCGCCACGCGCTCTTCAATTTGGTCGCGCTGCTGCTGCGTCATGGCCAGCAGTTGCGCGAGGCTCATCGGCTGATCGAGCCGCGTGTAGTCTGCGACGATGACGTTGGGCGTGGCCTGCTCCTCCGCCCTCAGCCCCGCCAGCGCGTGCCGGTATGACGCCACGCAACCGCACACCGAACTCGCGATGCAGATCGCTCCGCTGCCCAGCGGCTCGAGTTGCGCGATGCCGAACGGCTCGTAGACCGACTGGCCGAACTCGACATCCGCGGCCTGGCGCAGCACGGTGAAGGACATTTCCTTCGACGCCGCATCGCCAAGGGTCGCATGGCTCCAGCCGAACTGGTTCACCAGCATCACCTTCACGCTGGTGTGCCCGGCGTTGTAGTGCTGAATCAGGCGGTGAATCTCGATCTCCGGTCCGGCGAGGTCGGGGTAGCCCTCGCGGTGGTGCCACGGCCAGCCGTACTCGCGCGCCATGCGGTTCACATCATCGAGCGAGCGCGGCGGCGCGCCGCAGGTGAGGATGATGAGCAGCCCCGTTCGCCCTTCCGCGCCGAGCAACCGGTCAAGGTGCGAGGCGACTTTGAGGTCGCGCCAGAAGCCCTTGCTGATCACCGGCCGCGCCACGTGCGTCATGAGCACGTCGGGGCGATAGCCGATGACCTTCTGCGCCCACTCATCCATGATGCGCCTGCTGCGCTGCTCTTCGGCGAGATCGGCGAAGTAGGCGGGCAGGCCGTTGTAGACGAGATCGATCTTCGCCTGCTTCGTTTCAGGATTCAGGAACGCCATCTCCTCCGCGGTCGGATCGCCGACCGCGATGATCGCATCGAGCCGGTGGGCCCGGGAGATGAGGGCGTGGCGCATGTAGGAGGACTGATCGCCGAAGACCTGCTCGACGAACTGCCCGCGCTGCGCCGCCTGGCGCATGATGTTGTAAAAGGCCGTGTCGTGTCCGCTGTGATGCTCGACGAGGCGCCGGGCCGTGGCACATTCGTGGGCGTAGAAGGCCGTGCGAAAGGCATCGCCGCCGTCCATCGCGGCCTTGAGCGCGGTGCAGAGTCCCATGAACTCGTGGCTGAGGATGATGCAGGGGAGTTCATCCTGCGGCACAATGGCGGAGAGGGCGTAGAACGCCGGCTCAGCCAGGCGGCAATACTCCTCGAAGCCCCAGTCGTGCTCGTAGCGCCGCGCGTCGATGCCGAAGCGGTCCCACAAGCGCATCTTGAAGATGCCCAGTTGCTCGCGGTTGGGATTCGACACGTCGATCAGCAGCACCTCGGCGCTGCCGTCGCGGTTGTAGCCGTTCTTCTCATACGCGCGGATGCCGTAGGCGATGTGGACGCCGAACGCCCACTGGATCGGGTGAAACTTGCGCCCCAGACCGTCGAAGTCGATGTTGTCGGCGCTGCTGTAGCGAACGTTGACGTGGGGACCGAGACGTCGCAGGGGGCTTTCGAAGTGATGCCCGCCCATCGGCCCGACGAGAATCGACCGACGCACCGCCGACTGGTACACGGCGCTGGTCATCATCCCTTCGAGGACCGTGCCGATACCGCCCATCTTCTCGACGGCTTCGTGCGTGACATGCGCAATGGTGAAGGGGCCGCGGGTGGCGGCGTTGGACGCACCCATGACTCGATGCTATCGGCTCAACGTCCTCCCCGACCACACAACGACGGCGGTGATCAGGTTGATTCCCGGTCCTCATCGACTTCAACACGTCCGGGGGCCATCGTCCCCTCGATCATCCCCGGCTGCCAGATCTCCTCGAGATCCTGGTCGTCTGTGGCCTTGCGCATCAGGAAATAGAGCACCGTCGAGGCGCAGGCGAAGTAGGACAAGACCCATCCGGCCACGAACCCGGCGACGACCGTGCGCCACAGGCCGATGATCGCTCCGGCGGCGCGATGCGTTCCCGAGAGCATCCACGCGCGGTCCTCGGGCAGGAGTTGCGTCACCGACGCTCCACCCCCGAGCGCCTCAACTGCGGGCGAAGTGACGAACAGCCCTGCGCCCCACGCAGCAAAGTTGATGGCGATCGCCGCGATCAGGGCCACCACCACGAGGCCGAACAGTCCCTGCACGAACACCGCCAGCCCGTACACCAGCCAGTGCAGCGGACGGTTGCGTACGAAGGAGTAGGCGCGCGCCAGCGCATCCGGCGCATCCGCGGCATCAACGGCGACGGCAGGCACGAGCAGCGCGCTCGCCAGGACCGTCAGGAGGATGAGGCAGGCCGCGATCGCCGAGCCGATGAGCGCAAGACCGTAGAGCACCGCGCCGATGACGTTCAACCCCGGCACGGCGAGCAACAACCCGCCGACCGCCAGTCCCGCAGCGCCGATCGCCAATCCCGCCACGGGCAGCCCCGGGGCCCCGAGAATCGCCACCCAGCGTTTGAGTGCGAAGGCCAGCGAGGTCGTCCAGGGGATGTACTGTTCGATGGCGAACTGGCACGCCGCCGAGCGCGAGATCGCCGCCGACCCCAGCAGCACCACCACGACCGCCCACAGGCCATAGACCATGGCGAAGCCCGTGTGATCGGTCAGGAGGATCGCGGGGATCTCGAACAGTTGCGTGACGCTGGACAGGACCAGAGGACAGTTCAGCGCCAGGGCAGCGCTGAGGATGTCGCGTGTCCGTTCGATGACGGCACGCGCGGCCGCCTCGAAGACGCCCATCGGTTCGCAGAGGCGTACCTGCATCAGCGCCGCCTCCACCGCCCCGCGAGAGTCCCGGCGCTCGTCGGAGGAACGCGCGCGGTAGGTGACCTCAATCGCTTCGCGGACCGCGGCCGGCCGCAGCGTCTCCGCCGCCCGGAGCGTGGCCGCGAGGTCCTCGGAGACGAGCGATTCGTCCTCAACGAGCGGCCGCAGGCGCTCGGCCAGCGCCGCCTGGCTCAGCGGCGCCGAGCCGAGACCTTCGGGACCGACCGGCGAGCCGGAAATCGCGTCCCAGATCGTCCCCGTCGCCATCAGCACCGCGACAAGCACGAATCCCATGATGACGCGGTTGGGCTGGAGGGAAAGCGACAGAGCCCGCCCCAGGCGGGTGATGAGCAGCACTTCGCTCCAGTTGATCTGGTCAACGCTCACGCTTCGATGCGGTTCGTTCATGGTTCATGCTACCGTAACGGGTTGGGTCGTGCAAGTTCGCTGACGTGTCCCGCCGGGAACGCCGTGGGACGGGCGGGGCAACCGGGCTTGCCTTTTCCCTATCACCTGATGATGCTACATCGTCGATCCGTCTACCCGATCCTTGAAAGGAGCCTGTCGTGGGAGCAGCCGCCATCGCTCTTCTCGTCTTCGCCGGGGCTTTCGTCGTCCTCTTCCTCTGGGCCATCGGAGTCTTCAACTCCATCAAGCGCAAGGAGATCGCCGCCGAGACCGCCTGGTCGGACATCGACGTTCAACTCAAGCGCCGCTATGACCTGATCCCCAACCTCGTCAACACGGTCAAGGGATTCGCGGCGCATGAGAAGGAGACGCTCGATGCCGTCATCTCGGCCCGCGCCAAGGCGGTCAATACGTCCGGCGTCGCCGCAAAGGCTCAGGCGGAAGGCGAACTGAGCCAGGTCCTCGGCCGCCTGATGATGCTCAGCGAGGCGTATCCCGATCTCAAGGCCAATCAGAACTTCCTCGCCCTCCAGGAGGAACTCACGAGCACGGAGAACAAAATCGGCTTTGCGCGGCAGCACTACAACCGCACGACGCAGCAGTACAACGAGCAGATCGAGACTTTCCCCGGCGTGCTCGTCGCCGGCCTGCTGGGCTTCAAGGAGCGCGAGTATTTCGAGTTGACGACCGAAGCGGAGCGCGAAGCGCCGAAGGTGCAGTTCTGAGGGACCAGGCACTAGGCACTAGGCACTAGGCACTGGGCGGCGAGGGCCAGGTCATTCGTCGGGATGGCGGTCATGTCCGAAGCGATTCACACTGAGAATCCGGCGATCCGCGGCCTGCCGCCGAACGTGACGTTTCATGACCTGATCCGTCGCAACAAGCGCCGCAGCGCGCTGCTCATGGTCGGCATGGGGCTCCTCGTTATCGTCGTGGGCATGGCGGCGACGGCGCTCCTCGCCGTCTACACCGGCGTCGCCGGCGACAGCGTCAATCTCGTGCAGTCCCTTCTCCTCGGCGGAGTCGCGGCTGCAATCGTCGCCGCGATCGCGGGCACGTGGAGTTTCTACGGCGGCTCGAAGGCCATTCTCGCCCTGAGTGGCGCGAAGGAGATCGCCAAGAAGGATGACCCGCAGTTGTACAACGTCGTTGACGAACTCGCGATCGCCGCGGGCATCCCTCCGCCCAAGGTCTACCTGATCGACGACACCGCCCTCAACGCCTTCGCCACCGGGCGCGATCCGCAACATGCCGCCGTCGCCATCACCAAGGGGCTGCGCGCTCAACTGAGCCGCGATGAACTCGCCGGGGTGATGGCCCACGAGATCAGCCACATCCGCTTCTACGACATCCGCTTCGCCATGCTCATGGCGACGATGGTCGGGTTGATCGTCTTCGCCTCTGACGCCGCGCTCCAGATGATGCGAATCCACCTCTGGCACGGCGGAGGGCGGCGCTCCTCACGCCGCAGCAGCGGAGACAACAAGGGCGCGGCGGTGCTCATGATCGTCGTCTTCATTCTCGCTCTGATCCTGATGATCATCGCGCCGACGCTGGCGATGATGATCCGCATGGCGGTCAGCCGCGAGCGCGAATACCTTGCCGACGCCGGGGCGGTGGAGTTGACGCGCTATCCGCAGGGACTCATCGGCGCGCTGGAGAAACTGGGCGCCTGCCGCGAGCCGCTTGAAGCCGCCAACCGCGCCACGTCGCACCTCTACATCGTCAACCCGATGAAGAGCGCGCTCAAGGGGCAGGGGCACGAGTTGAGCAGCGTCTTCCGGACCCACCCGCCGCTGCACGACCGCATCGCGCGGCTGCACGCGCTGATGGCTCCGCCGGCGGCTTCGAACCGCCCGCGCCCCGCCACGGAGGCGAGCCGTGGGCGGGCTTGAGTTTCTCATCATCATTCCGGTGATTCTCATCGGCATCGCGCTGGCGTACTTCGCATGGAAGGCCGAGCAGAGGCGGCGCGAGGAACTGCACGCGCTGGCGCGCCGCCTTGGATTTCAGTTTCACCCGGGACGCGATCGAACGCACGACGAGCGCTACGCGCACTTCGAGGTCTTTCGTCAGGGCCACAGCCGCTCGGCGCTCAACGTCATGACCGGCGAGATCGAGCATCGCGCAGCCCGCTGCCCGACCCTGCTCGGCGATTTCGAGTACAAGATCACGACCTCGAATGGAAAAACCACTTCGACCACCACGTATCGCTTCAGTTTCTGCATTCTTCATCTGCCCTTCCGGGGCGTGCCGGACGTGCTCATCCGACCGGAGGGGCTGTTCGACCGCCTCAAGTCCGTCGTGGGGTTCGATGACATCGACTTTGAATCGGCCGAGTTCAGCCGCACCTTCTACGTCTCGTCACCCGATCGCCGATTCACCTACAACCTGATCGATCCACAGATGATGGAGTTCATCCTTGACTCTCGACCGCCGCTGGTGAACCTGGAGCGAGGGCGCATGCTGCTGACCGACGGCCGGACGAGGTGGACGCCGGCGCAATTCGAGCAGCAGTTGCGGTGGGCGCTGGCGTTCCTCGACCGCTGGCCGCGGCACCTTGTCGAGCAACTCCAGGCGTAGGTCGGGACAAGGCTCTGCGCTGGCCCGGCAACTCAGCGCACGTGGCGCACCATGTGTGCGCATGGCGCGCATCCGCCCAACTGCCGGGCCGCGCCCAGAGCGGCGGTCCCGACCTACTCCCTCCCGCCTGGCACGGATGTCGAAGTGCGGGGATTCCCTCGACCTCCGGCTGCGCCATCCTACCGGCACGATTCAGCGCGTTCGGCCCTTTCGCTCGCGAGGCCGCTGATCGGCCCCCGCCACCGGCGTCGGCCTCCCGTGCTCATCCACCGCCACGAAGGTCATCTGCGCCTCGGTCACATCGACGATCTCGCGCGTGGCGAAGCGCTCGACCTGCACGAACACCTTGACCGTGATGCTCGTCGTGCCGATGCGGATTGTCTGAGTGTGAAGATTGACGATGTCGCCGACGTGGACCGGCGCGTGGAAGATGACCTTGTCGAGGGCGACGGTCACCCAGCGGAAGGGCCCCTGCTTGCGGGCTTCGATGTAGCCCGCCTGGTCGATGTAACTGAGAATCACCCCGCCGAAGATCGTGCCCAGGTTGTTGGTATCGCGCGGCATCGTCATCAGGCGCAGCGAAGGCGCCGAGTGGGCCAGATCCCACTTCGCTGCTGCCACAGGCTCCGCGCCGCCCTTCTCGCGTCCACGTCGATTCGACCGCTTCTTCGCCATCCGCCCGCCTCCCCAATGCCAAGTGCCTATTGCCCAGTGCCTCCTCCACTCACCCCTGCTCAATCCGCGGATCCACCCAGCGATACAGGATATCGACGGTGAGGTTGAAGAGCACGAGCATCGTCGAATAGGTCAGCACGACGCCCATGATCACGAAGAGGTCCTTGTTGAGGACCGAGTTGACGAAGTGCTGGCCGAGACCGGGGACGTTAAAGACCTTTTCGACGATGAAGGATCCGGTCATGACATACGCCGCCGCCGGCCCGAGGTAACTGAGCACCGGCAGAAAGGCAACCTTGAGCGCGTGGCGCAGAACGACGCGCGCCTCGGACACGCCCTTCGCCCGCGCCGTGCGGATGAAATCCGCCGAGAGAACGTCGATCATCCCGAGGCGCGTGAGGCGCGCGATGTACGCCGCGAAGGGCAGGCTGAGCGTGAGGGCCGGCAGCAGGAGGTCGCGAGGCGAGCCCCAGTGCGCCACCTGCACCCACTCGAGCCCCACCGCGAAGACGATGAGCAGGGCCGTGCCGATCACGAAACTGGGCAGACTGATGCCGATGAGCGCGACCAGAAGCGTGGCGACATCCATCCAGCTCCCCGGCCGCACGGCGCCCACGACGCCCGCCACCAGCCCGATCGCCAGCGCGAAGACGAGCGCGACCAGGCCGAGGACGACACTCACCGGCAGGGCGCCGCCGATGATCTCGTTGACCGACCAGTCTTCGTACTGAAGGCAGGGGCCGAGGTTGAAGACCGGCCGGGCGGCCCCCGTCATGACGGGCTCGCCGGCCACTTCGTGCACCGCGCCGCGGTCGCGCAGCCACGCCAGCCCCGAGGCCTGGTCGAGGTAGGAGACGTAGAACTTCACTGGGTTGTCGAGTTTGTACTGCGCCTTCATCGCCTCCTGCACTTCGACGGGCGGGCGGCGTCCCTCGGGCTTGTCGAGCGGGTTTCCCGGCAGGAGCCAGGCCAGCGCGAACGTCACCGTGTAGATGACCAGCAGGATGAGGGGCACCTGGAGCAGGCGCCGAACGATCATCGCCGTCATGCGCTGCTCCCTTCGACTGCGGGAGGAACTCGCGCGTGCACGGGTCGCGCGTTCGCTCCCTCCCCCGGCGCTGCGGGGGAGGGCCGGGGTGAGGGCGCCCCGGCAACGCCGCGCGACCGCGCTCCGCTGCGCGTTGCCTCCGCGTCGCGGCCTAAAAACGGGACAGGTACGTTTATTTCTGGCCGGATTTCTCGCGTAACTCGTTGGTAATCAGGCACATAAAATGTACCTGTCCCGTTTTTTCTCATTGCACCACCTCGAGCTCGTGCAGGAACTGCGTCAGGCGCGGATGTACCGAGATGTTCCGCAGCCGCGCCGGGTCGTACATGTACAGCGTCACCTGATGAAAGAGCGGCAGGAGCGGCGCCTCCTCATTCTCGATCATCGCGTTCGCCTCTTCGAGCAGGCGCAGTCGCTTCGCCGGATCGAGTTCCGCGTCGGCGCGGGCCATGAGATCATCGAAGACGGGATGGGAGTAGTTGCGGTCGTTGTTGCTGTTGCCGGTGCGGTGCAGATCGAGGAACGTCGTTGCATCGCCGTAGTCCCCGTACCAGTTTCCGCGGGCGACCATGAAGTTGTGCTCCTGGAGGTGCGTGGCGGCGACCTTCGTCTCTTCCTCGCGCAGGCGCGTGCGCACGCCCAGTTCGCGCTCCCACATGTTGGCGATGGCCTGGGCGATGGCCTTGTGCTCGGAGACCGAGGGAAAGAGGATCTCGACGGTCGGGAAGGACGTGCCCGACTCATCCTCCACGAGGCCGTCTCCGTTCCGGTCGCTCCATCCCGCCTCGGCGAGTTCCTGCCGCGCCAGCGCCGGGTCGTATCGCAGCCCCTCCGCTCCGTTGAAACCGGCAAGGGAATTCGGGGGGATCAGGACGTGGGCCACCGGCTGGCTCTGCCGCGTGACCCGATCGACGATGGCCTGCTTGTCCACGCTGCGCGAGAACGCCCGGCGCACCCGCGCATCCTTGAACGGGTTGAAGGCCCCGCTGTTGAGCGTCTCCTGGCAGTTGAAGTTGTAGAAGTAGGTTCCAAAGGCGGCGAAGGCGTGAATATCGTTGCGCTCGCCGGGAAGCGGCGGCGACTCGTGGGCGAGGACCGCCATGATCTCGTTGTACCCCAGACCCTGCTTCTCGAGTTCCTCGTACCGGGGCGCGAGGCGCTCCATGTAGCGTCTCTTCTGCGCCAGCATGTCGGCCCGGTAGTCCACGCCCACGTCGCTGAGCCAGTCGATCGTCCCCGTTTCATACGCCAGCACCGCCGTGTTCGCATCCTCGACGGAGATGCACAGGACCGTGTCGGACGCGGCCGCCTGCGGATTCCAATAGTGGGGATTCCGCGCGAGCCGCAGATCGCGCTTGTAGCGCCACACGTCGAGAATGCAGGGACCGTTGCTGACGAGGTACGGCGGCTTCGTCCAGCCGTGCTGCTGGCGCAGGCTCCCCGTCGCCGGATCGAGGCTGACGTACCGCTCCACCGTCGGCGGATGCACCGGCATGAACGGGCCGAACGCGAGCAGATCGAGCATGTAGGGCGTGGGAACCTCGAGCGTGACGACCAGCGTCCGCTCGTCGGTGGCGCGCAGGCCGACGGTCTCCGCGAAGCGCAGCATCGCTTCGTCGAACATGCGCTGGGCGAGTTTCTTCTTCTGCGCTTCGCCGAGCGTCGCCGCCTGCTGTGCGAAGGAGGCAAGTTGCTCGCTTCGCCAGTTGAAGAAGGCCTGTCCGCCGCGAATCTTGTAGAAGAGATCCGCGTATCCCGCGGCCGTGTCGGGGAAGAGCGCCCGGCGCCAGGAATAGACGAAGTCCTGCGCGGTGACCGGATCGCCGTTGGACCACTTCGCTTCCGGGCGCAGGTGAAACGTGTACGTGAGGCCGTCGGGCGAGACGTCCCATGCCTCGGCGACGCCGGGGAGGATGTCGAAGGTGTCGTTGTCGTGCGCGACGACGCCCTCGTAGATCGAGTTGGCGATGCGGAAGTCCTGGAGCCAACTCATGCGCTGCGGATCGAGCGTATGCACTTCGCCGCGGTTGATGAAGGTGAGTTCGGCGGCTTGCCGCGGCTTGTCGAGAAGAACCGCCCCGACAAGCAGCGCGAGCAGCAGGAGGATCGGCAGGGACGCCCTCATGGCCAAAGCGTAGAGGCCACGCCCCGCCGGAGCGACGCGAGGACTGAATCAGAGCCGACATCGTGAGCGGCACGAGATCCGAACGGCCTCGCAGACTGGGGCGTGCTGAACGGAGGCGCCAAACAGCGATCGGCTTTGAGGTCGATGCCTGTCGGGCGCCAGAGAGGGGCCGCACAGTCGCCGGCAGACCATGACCAGCCGCCAATCGCTCAGCGGTCGAAGCCCGATTCGATTGAGCCGGCCGGAATCCCCCAGGAGCGATTGCCGTAGACCGGCCCGTCCTTCGCCAGCCAGACCGACTTCAGCGCCGATTCCGCGTCCGCATCGCGCCCGGCGGCGACGGCGCTTGCGACGCGGGTCTGTGTGCTGTCGCGGCGGCAGAGGAGGTTGAGGAGGTTCTCAGCCGTGCGCGCCAGTTCGCCGTAAGCGCGGCGGTTTTCGTCCCTGATGACCCCGCCCGAGCCGTGCCGGACCGTGAGCAGCAGAGACGACGCGGCGGCTTCAACGATCCGCCTTTCGTGGGACGCGATGGCCTGCCCGCCGAACATGTCCACGACGTATCGCTTCTGCAGGCGCTCCAGCCCGATGCGAACGGCTTCAAGCCTCTGCCACTGCCGGTCCTTGTCGAGGGCGCGCCCCTGGGCCGTCAGGCCTTCCGCAAGCGCATCGATGGAGTCGCCGGCGGTGGGCATCGCCGCGGCTGCGGCCGTCAGCGCCCCGAGGACGCTGGCGTTCGACTCCACGGCGATCGCGTCCCGCAGCGCCCGGCCGGCGGCCTTCTCATTCTGGATCGGGTTTGAGTAGGTGTGGCGATCCTGGCGGATGGCGAGCATCGACCGCTCGATTCCCGATGCCGCGGCGTACCGCAGTGCCGGCTCTTGGGCGCCGAGAAGCGCGAAGAGCGCGGCGTCCGACTGATCGCTGGCGATCGGTCCGAGCAGCCAGATCGCCGCCTGCCGCGCCGCCATGGCCGCGTTCTGGTCGCCTGCGATGGCCGCCAGACCTGGAGTGACCGCGGCGTTGTAGGCTACGCGGAACGTCCGCGAGGTATCGCGTCTGAACGCCGCCGAAAGGGTCCGGCGCGCCGCCGCCAGTGCCCGGCTGTCGCTCGACTTGAGGTCTGCGAGATTGCTCGCAGCAAACTCCGTCAATGCCCGCTCCTGCTCGGCGGTCAGCGGCCGGGGCGTGCTGTAGATGTCCGGCGGCAACTGCGCCCGCGATGCCGCAGCCGCAGCGAGCAGCAGCAATACGGTCGCGATGATCTCGGGCATTCGTCGCCGTTGGACCTGCATGAATGGCCTCCCGTTCGGGGAAAGTGGCGTGTGAGCAGTTCCGCGGAGGCGGGCCCGCCTGCCCGACGGTCCATCGGCGGGCGGGCGTCCGGCTCCATCCTCTCGCAGAATCGAACCTTACGCTACGATTGTCGCCGCATGTGGTCAAACCAGTCACTCCTGCGCCGGGTTGGAATCGGCCGCGGCCGGACCTTACGATCGCCATTGCCCCGGCCGCGCCGCGCGAGCACACAAACGGCCTTCGCTTCTGACGTTCACTCTCCGTCTCACGCCTTCGATCCCCGACATTCGATGTGAGGAACACGATGATCCGATCGCTCTTTGGCGTGCTGCTGGTCGGGATCATCGTCGGCCTTGCCGCCGCGTCGGGCGGGGCCGAGCGCCTCGACGGGGAGGAAATCACGTCTGTACGGGGAATCTCCGGCGGGCCGGAGAATCTCATCGCCCGTCGACTGACGCAGCACATCGGGCGTTTTGCCCGGCCCGGTCCCGAGGCGGATCCTGATTCGGGCTTTCGCGTCGCGACGGCGATCCTCCGCCGCGCCGCCGCGCTGGCCCCCGATGATGTCGAGGTGTACCGGCGCCTCGCCGCCGCCGCTCCGCTCGCCGGTTCCGAGCCGCAGGTAGCGGCCCAGGCCGATCGCAACCTGCTGCGCCTCGAGCCCGACCATGCCGGTGCGCAGTGGCGCATCATTCAGCGCGCCATCGAGGAGCGCCAGAGCGTCGCCGAGCGGCTCGATCTCTGCCGCCGGCTGCTGGAGTCCGGCGCGGGGGGGCGTCTGGCGCGGGAGGTGCGCAGCCGCATCGCGTTCCGCGCCGCCTCACTGGCGCTTGAGCAGGATCGGACATCGCTGGCGACCTCGTGGCTGGAAGAGGCGCTGGGGCAGGATCCGACGAACCTCGACGCCGCCGCGCTCCTCGCCCTGGAGATCGACCGGTACACGGAGCGGCGCGATGTGCTTGTCCGGGCACTCGTCTCGCTCGTGAAGGCTGATCCGCTCAACGAGGCGGCGCTGGCCGACCTGACCGCCGCCGTACAGCACTCCGGCTGTTACAGCGGGGCTGCCAACCTCATCGAAGCGATGAGCGCCCTCTCGGCCCGCAGCGGCAAGACGATCTCTGATGATCTCTTCGCTGAGTACGCGATGCTGCGCGCGGCCGAGAACGGCCCGCGAGCCGGACTTGACCTCATCGCGCAGCGCCAGCGGGCGTTCGATCAAGCCGAGCGCGAGCGGCTTCAGCGCGAGTGGCTCCGGGAGCAGCAGGAAGCGCATCGCCGCGCGCTGGCGGAGAGCCGGGCCGCCCCGCCCCTCGAGGAGATGCCGACCTTCGGCGAGGTGCGCATCGATCTCTCCCTGAACGCGCAGGTCACCCGAGCCGTGCTCGCTCTTGCGGCCGGCGACGCGGAGGAGGCGGCGGCCGCCGTGGCGGAACTCGAACGCCGCTGGGAGCAGACGATCGCCGATCTCGCGGCCGTGCCGCGATCTGATCTTCCCGCCGCTGCGCTCGCAGCCCTCGATGCCCAGCGGCGCGGGGTGCTGACCGATCGGGCGTGGATTCGACTCTGGCTTGGTTCCAACATCGAGGCGGCTTCCGATGACCTCGCCTCCCTCGAAGCCGAGGCCTCGCTGCCGGGCAGCGATATCGAGCGCCTGGCGGGCTGGCTGGCGCTGCGTCGGGCGGCGCCACAGGCGGCGCTCGCCCGGCTCGAGCCGCTGGCGGGCGATGATCCGCTCGCGGCCCTGGGCGCCGCCCTGGCCCTCGAGAGTCTCGACCGCCGTGCTGAGGCCGTTCGCCTGCTCGGAGAGATTTACCTCTCTCAACCCGGCACGCTTCTGGGAGTCTGGTCGCGGTGGCGCTGTGAGAAGCTGACGGGCCGCGCCCTTCCCCCGCCCCTGGAGGCCCGCTCCATCGAGCGCGAACTCGGGCGGCTTCCGCAGACGCTCAGCGACCTTATTCTCAGGCCGCAGCGTCACTTCAGCCTCACTATCGCGCCGCGCGAGGCAAGCGTTGAGCCGCTCGACGCCATGCTGCTCGACGTCACGATCCGCAACGACAGTCCCTGGCCCGCCGCGATCGGTCCCGGGCGCATCGTCCCCAGCCGCCTCGCCGTCTTCCCGGAGTTTCATCTTGCCGGCCGCCGGCTTCGGACCGGCACGCCGCCGCTGACGGTTGAACTCTCGAGGCGCATGATGATCCTGCCCTCGGAGTCGATGACGACGACCATCGCCCTCGACCACACCATGCTGGGCCTGCTCATTCCGGGACTGGCGCTGCGGCCGCTCTCGGTGCAGTTCCAAGCGATGCTCGACTATGAGGTGCTCTCCGACGGTTCGATCCAGCCGCGGCCATGGAGCCTCATCCGCCAATCGCAGCCGATGCAGGTGCAACCCTGGCGCTCATCGCTCGCTCCCTCCGGCCGCGCCGCGGAAGCGCGCTTCGCCTCGGGCGACGTTCACGAGGCGATGCTCGCCATCTCCGAGGTCGGCGCCATCCTCCACGGGCGGCTGACGCGCACGCTCGATCTGCAGCGAGACGCGGCGCTCATCGCCGAAGCCGAAGGGGAACTTGCCGTGCTCATCGAGCGCTGGCCGAGTCTCGATCCGACCGTGGCGGCCTGGGCGGTCCTGACTCTTCCGTTCCAGAAGGACGGAATCGCGCAGCGGATCGACGTCCTCGACCGCTTCGAAGCCGTCGCGCGGCGCTCGACTGATCCCCTCGTGCAGACGGCGTGGATCACGGCGCGGAGCAACCAGCCGGATGACGTTGTCATCGAGAGCGCGCTGCGCAGCGCGGATCCCGACCTGCGCGCCCTCGCCGCCGACGCCAGGTCGTACCTCCAGCAGTCGCCCGCTGCCGAAGCGCCGGCGCCCATTGAGTCCGCGCCTCCCGAAGCCGCTTCCCCCGAACCCGTGAAGTAGTGCCGCGCGAACCTACCGGTCGAGCAGGTCGATTGTCGGCGCCGATCCCAGGCCCCACTGCTCCCAGATGATCTCGCTGATGCGCCACCGACCATCGACGCCGCGAACCCAGCGGAACCGCCACTCGTTGGGCGTCGGGGCGCCGAGGTGGGTCGTCGTGGTCTGCGCCAGGATGGACTCGCCGCGGTCCGGTCCCGTCCTCACCCCGGCCGACTGCCGCACGCTGTTCGAGCGGATGATCTCGGGGAGAGCGGGAACGCGCTCGATCAGGTCCGCCTTGTCGAGGCGAGAACGGCTGCTGCCGACCATCACGACGAGATCGTCGTGAAGGACCTCGGCCACATGCTGTGCATCGCCGGCGACGGCTGCCTCGACGAGCGTGCGCGTCTCGCGCGTGAGACGCTCGCCCGTCGTCTCGACGAGGGCGGCGAGGATGAGGAGGGCCGCCCCGGCCCCGAGCAGCCCCGCCACGACCATCAGCGAGTGTTTTGGAGACCGGGAGTGCAGCGCGAACCAGGCAATGATGGCCGCAAGAACCAGCACTGCCACGGGAAACCGCGGAGACTCAAGCGTGTAGACGATCAGCGGGGAGGCGGCGGGCAGGTCCACGGCTCAAGTCTCCTTCCTTCTGATTCCGATAATACTCCTGTCAGCATCCAGACCAGACGACCTCAACGCGCGAGCGGAGCGGGCAGCGGCGTGAGCACATCCATCCTCGAAGCCAATCTCCGCGCCCTGGGCCCGCACAACGCCCGCCTGGTCCAGCGCCTGCGCGATGCTCGCCCCTGCCCCGATTGTGCCTTCGCACCGACGCCGCAGGAGGTTCCCTCGCTTTCGCAGCGCGGCACGCAGTTGTGCAGCCGGCACAAGCCCCTCGACGAGGCCGACCGCTTCGTCGCCGGCATTGATGTCATCGAGCACGCCGCGATCGTCATCCTCGGCTTCGCGGCCGGCTACCACGTCCAGCGCCTCGCCCAGCGCCTGCGCAAGTCGAGCCTCATCATCGTCTACGAACCGGATCACTCGCTGCTCCGTGCCGTTTTCGAGCGCATTGATCACTCGAAGTGGCTGGCGGAGACCAACATCGTCATCGTCGATGAGGCCGACGACACCGCGGAGATGTCCGTGCAACTCGCCGGAGCCGAAGGCATCGTGGCGCAGGGCACGACGATCGCGGTTCACCTTCCCAGCCGCGCGCGTCTGGGCGACGGAGCCGCGCGCTTCAGCGCCGCCTTCGCCGAACTGGTCAAGTCGATGCGCACGACGATGCTGACGACGCTCGTCCACGCCGGCACGACGTGCCGCAACCTCTGCCTCAACCTCGACCACTACGCGGCCGGCGAGGGCATTGCGCCGCTGCGCGATCTCGCCCGGGGCCGCTTGGCGCTGCTCATCGCCGCCGGCCCCAGCCTCGCCCGCCACTATGACCTTCTCGCCGAACCGGGGCTGCGCGATCGCGTTGTCCTCATCGCCGTTCAGACCTGCCTGCGGCCTTTGCTGCGCCGCGGCATCCGCCCGCACTTCGTCACCGCCCTCGACTACCACGAGATCAGCCGCAACTTCTACGATGACCTCGACCCCCAGGAACTGCGCGACATCACCCTGGTGTGCGAGCCGAAGGTCAATCGCGCCGTCGTCGAGGCTTATCCCGGGCCCGTTCGCTGCGTGGGCAACTCCTTCCTCGACCGACTCCTCGGCCCGCTCAAGCGCGAGATGGGGACGGTGCCCGCCGGCTCGACGGTCGCGCACCTCAGTTTCTATCTCGCGCAGTTTCTCGGGTGCGACCCGATCGTCCTCGTCGGGCAGGATCTCGGCTTCACCGACGGCCTCTACTACGGGCCCGGCGCCGCGATCCATGACCAGTGGGCCGCCGAACTCAACGCCTTCAACACCATCGAGATGATGGAGTGGTCGCGGGTGGCGCGCATGAAGCGTCACCTCCGCCTTGCCCCGGCGCAGGACGGTTCAGCGATGCTCGTCGATGAGCAGATGGCCACGTATCGCACGCAGTTTGAGCGCGACTTCTCCACCGCCGCGCAGACGATCATCGACGCGGCGGGCGGCGGCGTCGCCAAGCGCCACACGATCGTGCGCCCCCTGAAGGAGGTTGTTGCGGAAGCGGGCCTCAGTCCCGCACCCTTGCCGCGCTTCCCGACGCAGCGCGCGAGGTTTGATCAGCGCCGCCTCACCGCCGCAAGGCGCCAGATCGCCTCGGTCCGCGACGAGGTGGAGCGTCTCGGCGCTGCGAGCGAGGCCACTTCCGCCATTATCGCGCAAATGCTCGAGCAGCAGGCGAGCGCTCCCGCCATGGACCGCCTCTTCAGACAGATTCACGAGAGGCAGCGCGAGGCCGCCCGCCTCGGCCGGGCGCAGGAGATTGTCAACCTCGTCAATCAGCTCGGCGTCTTCAAGCGCATCAAAGCCGATCGCCGCCTCGAACTGCTCGACTCCCTCACTCCGCTGGAGCGCCAGCGCGAAGAACTGCTGCGCGACCGCACCAATCTTCAGTGGCTCGCCGAGGCGTGCTCCGAGACGCGGGAGATTCTCAACGAGTCAATGGCCGTGCTGCGCGGCGAGAGGGTGAACCCGCGCATCACGCCGCGGCGCGCGGCGGAGGCCGTCGAATCGGACCTCGGCGAGCAGGACTCACAGCCGCATCGCCCGCGCCGCATCGCCGCCCTCATCGCCTGCGATCCGCAGCGAGGCGGACTCCTCCTGCCTCGCAACGTCGGCGCCGATGTCGCCGGCCGCAGCATTCTTCAGGCCACCCTCGAACGCCTCGGCCGCTGCCGCCGCATCGATTCCATCATTCTGCTCGCGTCTGAGGGCTTCGACGCGGCATCTCTCATCGATGACTCGGCCATCGGGCGCCCGCTCGTTCTTCACCGCGTCGCCGATCCCATCTTCGACTCCGCGCAACAGGCGGTGGCCGTTGCGCGCCGCTGGGGCGACTGGTGCTGGCGCGGCGGCCTGGGAGGCATGACCATCTTCGATGAGATCGTCGCCCCGCGCCTCATGGCCTCTGCGATGGACGCGTTCAACCTCGATGCCGCTCTCGTCGTCGGGCCCGACTGGCCCCTGCTCGACTTCAGCGAAGCGACGGGCTGCGATGCCCTTCTCGCCCGCCACCTCGAGCATCCCGAGTCGCATCGACTGGTCTTCTCGCAGGCTCCCCCCGGGCTTTGCGGCGTCATCATCGAACGCAGCCTGATGCACGAAATGGCCTCGCGGGCGCGGCAGTTCACCCTCGGGTCAATGCTCTCCTACATCCCCAGCCTGCCGCAACTCGACCCCACGAGCAAGGACGCCTGCATCAAGTTGCCCGCGGCGATCCGCAACTCCTTCGGCCGCTTCGTGGCAGACAGCCCCTCCCGCCTTGCCGCCCTGCGCTCGATGTTCGCCGAACGGGGCGAAGCGATCTTCGACCTCTGCGGCGAGGCGCTCGTGGGCGCCGCCGCCGCTCACTGGGGCGAGATCGACGCGGCCGAATCGCTCCCCCACCACGTCGAAATCGAACTGACGACGCGCCGCGAAACCCGGCCCTTCTGGCTGCACGAGCCGATCCCTTCCGTCGATCTCCCCCTCGACGCTGCCAGAGCCATCATCGATCAGTGTGCCGCCGGCGCCAATGTGGCGATGACATTCGGCGGGCGCGGCGATCCGCTTCTTCACCCTGATTTCAGCACCATCGTCCGCCATGCTCGCGATCGAGGCTGCGCCGCCATTCATGTCCGCACCGATCTGCCTGACCGCTTCGGAAGCGGTGCATCCCTGCTCGATCTCCCTCTGGACGTCATCTCCATTGAAGTCCAGGGGGAAAGCGCTGCCACCTATCGCCGCATCATGCGCGTCGATCGATTCGACCATGTCCGGGCTGAGGTCGATGCGCTGATCAACGCGCGCACGCACCGCGCGGGCGACCCCAACGCCCTCGCCCTGCCGTGGATCGTCCCGCGCCTCTGCCGCTGCCGCGCCTCACTTGAAGATCTTCGCAACTTCTACGACCGCTGGCTGCACTATGCAGGCGCCGCGATCATCGACGCCGTTCCTGCCTGTGGCGATGTGTCTGACGACTCGCTTCCCGTGGCGCCGCCGCTCGTCGCCTGGCGCTATCAGGCCGGCCGCACGCTCCACGTTCATGCCGACGGCTGCGCCTTCGCCGGCGCTTCCACGTGGGACCGCGATCGCGCCGCGCGCGTCGAGTCCAGCGCCGATGTTCCCATTGCCCAACTCTGGCCCGTTCTGCGCCGACCGGTGATCAACGCCTCCCCCCTGTGCGACGAGGAGCCGGCGCTTCTCCTCCAACTCGAAAGCGTCTAGAGCCAGCCCGCACACCGTGACTGTTCGCCCGCGATATCCTCGACCCGATGCCACGGCCGTCATCCTCGCCCGCGCCGGCAGCAAGGGCCTGCCCGGCAAGAACGCCATGCCCCTCGCCGGTCAGCCCCTCGCGACGTACACCATCCGTCACGCGCGAGCCGCGTCCTCGCTCACGCGGATCCTCGTTTCCACCGATTGCCTTCACGTGCGCCGCGCCGCCGAGGCGGAGGGCGTCGTGGTCATCGACCGGCCCGCCGAACTCGCGACGGACACCGCCACCGTGGACGCCGCCGCACGCCACGCGCTTGCGGATGATCACGCCCCCATCGCCGTCATTCTCTACGCCAATGTGCCGATTCGCCCGCCCGGCCTCATTGACCGCGCCGTGCAGACCCTCATCGAAACCGGCGCCGACTCCGTGCAGAGCTATGCGCCCGTCGGCAAGTACCATCCTTATTGGGAAGTGACGATTGATGACGCCGGCCGCGTCGCCCCTTTCGTCCCCAACAGCGTCTACCGCCGCCAGGACCTGCCCCCGGTGTACATCCCCGACGGAGGCGTCATCGCGGTTCGGCGTGAGTCGCTCTATCACACTATTGACGGCCAGCCGCACGCCTTTCTCGGCCGCGATCGTCGAGCCGTTCTCAACGAGGCCGGCGCCGTCGTGGACATCGACACGCGGCTTGACTATCTGCTCGCACAACTTCTGCTGACCGAGGATGCCGGCGGCCCACCGGCAACGGCCCATGCCCATGCGTCTCGGTAACCGCCCGATCGGACCCGAGCACCCGCCGTATATCATCGCCGAGATCGGCGTGAATCACGACGGCTCCACGCAGCGTGCCCTGGAGCTCGTTGAGGCCGCCAGGCACGCCGGCGCCGACGCCGTCAAAGTCCAGTACTTCGAAGCGACCGCGCTCATGAGCCGCGCGTGCCGCCTCGCCGCCTACCAGGCCGCCGCCGGCGAAACCGATCCCATCGACATGCTGGCCGTCCTGCAGCTCAATCGAAGCGCCATGGGCGAAATCGTGCGCTATGCGCATTCTCTCAACCTTCACGCGATCGTCACCATCTTCTCCCTCGAACACGTCAACCTTGCGAGCGAACTCGCATGGGATGCCCTCAAGACCGCCTCACCCGATGTGATCAACACGCCCCTGCTCGGCGCGCTGGCCGGCGCCGGCAAGCCGATGATCCTCAGCACCGGGGCCGCCGACGCCGAAGAGATCGCCGGCGCCCTGCGCCTCTGCGGCGACATCGCGCTCCACTGCGTCAGCGCCTATCCGACGCGGGATGAGCACGCGCAACTCGCGGGAATCAGCGCCCTGAGCGATCTGGTGACAACCTCTAACTTCGGTCGCCCCATTGCCGTCGGGTATTCCGATCACACTGATTCGGCGGACACGGGCGCCCTTGCCGCCGTGGCCGGCGCGTGCGTTCTTGAGAAGCACCTCACGTGGAGCCGCAGCGCCAAGGGCCCTGATCACGCCGCCTCTCTCGATCCGCCGCTTTTTGCCCGCTACGTTCACGAGGCGCATCGTGCGTGGTCGATGCTCGGGCCTCGCCGCATCATCGTGCAGGAGATCGAAGAGGATGTCCGCACGGTGAGCCGGCAGAGCATCGTCGCCCTTCGTGATTTTCGCATCGGCGAGACGCTCTCGCGGTCCGATCTGACCATCAAACGACCGGGAACGGGGCTGCCGCCCGAGATGCTCGATCGCCTCTCGGGCCGCCGTCTTGCCCGCGATGTTGCGGCTGACACTCCATTGACCTTCGCCGATCTGGAGTCCCCCCCGGAGCCGCGCCATGGCTGATTCTCATGCCCCGTGGCGCATCGCCGTCGTTACCGGCTGCCGGGCCGACTGGGGCCTGCTGCGGCCGATCATGCGCGCCATCGCATCGCATGCTGAACTCGTCCTGCAGCCAGTCGTCGCCGGCGTGCATCTGCTGCCCGAGGTGAACACCCGCGCCGAGGTCGCGGCAGAGTTTGACATCGCGGCTGAAGTCTCCATGCAGCGGCCCGGTGCAACCGGCCGAACGGCCGACGCGATCGCGCTCGGCCGGGGCATTGTGACTTTCGCCGAGACCTTGGAGCGCCTGCAATCCGACGTTGTGCTCGTACTGGGCGATCGCATCGAAGCCCTGGCCGCCGCCGCGGCCGCTAGCGTTGGGGGGCGCCTCGTCGCGCATGTTCACGGCGGCGACCGGGCCGAAGGCGTGGCCGATGAGGCGATTCGCCACGCCATCACCAAACTGGCACACATCCACTTTCCCGCGACGCCGCAGAGCGCCGAGCGCATCGCGCGCATGGGCGAGCATGGAGACTGCATCCATCTCGTCGGCTCGCCTGCGATCGATGATCTCTCCTCGTTCGAGCCGCTGACAGATGAACAGCTTACGGCGCTGCGGCTCAATCCGGCTCGCCCCTTCGCGGTCGTTCTTCACCACCCTGCCGGCCTGCCCGACGCCGTCGAGTCCGCCACGATGGGGGCCATCATCGGCGCGCTCGACGCATCCACCATTGCGTCCAACGTACTCTATCTGGCGCCGAATCACGATCCCGGGCGCGACGCAGTGCTTCGCGCACTCGGCGAAAGGTCCTCGAACGTCCATCTGCCGCGCCGCGAGTTCATCGGCCTGCTCCGGCGCGCGGCGCTGCTCATCGGCAACTCCTCGGCGGGCCTGATCGAGGCCGCGGCGCTTGGCTTGCCCGTGGTCAACATCGGCCCGCGCCAGGCCGGCCGCGAGAGGGCAGGCAACGTGATTGACGTGCCCGATGCCACACTTCCAGCCATTTCAACCGCCATCAGGAACGCTCCCGGTCGCCCGCCCTGCATGACACATCCCTACGGCGACGGCCGCGCCGGCGAACGCATCGCGGAATTGCTCACGGCGATGCGCCTCAAGCCTCCTTCCACGCGCAAGCACAACGCCTACTGACGGAGCCCGCGCGTCCCGCCCGTCCAGCGCAAGGAGCATGGAGGTCCTACCGGTAGATGCGACTACGCTCAACTCCCTCCCCCGGCTCTGCGGGGGAGGGTCGGGGTGGGGGCGGCTCTACGGTTTTCTGCTCAACTCTCGACTTTCAACTCTCGCGGCGTTTCGCCGCCGCACTCCGGACACACCTTGTGATCCGCCCCGCGCAGGTCATAGCCGCAAGCAGCACAGACATCCTCGCGCCTTGGGTTCACGCGCGGCATCGCGATCGCCACGCCACAGATGCACCCAATCGTCAGCGGGGCAATTGGTAGCGAGCCAGCCAGGAACGTGACCAGCAGCAACACGATCACCTCTTCGACATTCCGTGTCCAGCCTGCCAAAGGCAGGAAGATGACGTACGCGGAAACATAGCTGAGGTATGACGCTACAAACGACAGCACTCCCCACAGGAACTCGTGCCGAACTACTTTGCGAAGCGCGCCGGAGACCATCACACAGATACAGCAAGCGATGGTGATACCAGCAGCTAAACCACGCGCACTTTGCCCGTAGTTCCACCCAAGACACACAAGAAACGTGATCCCCGTCCCAACACCCGCCGCCAGGAGGCCCGCGATCAATCTGAAGTTTCGGTCAGCCACGACCTGCGACCTTCCGGCACTTGAGCGACCATCACACTCCGGAGCCTAACTGCCCACACGCAGCCAGCCGCCGGGGCGCGGTCCCCACCTGTTTCTTTCGCTTCTTTCGCCTCTTTGCGGCCATCCCTCACCCCATCTCCACGCGGGGCGTGACGCGTTCGGCTTCGTTGCTCAACTCAAAGTACTCGCCCGCCTTGAAACTGAAGATGCCCGCGACGAGGCTCGACGGGATGGTCTGACAGAGTTGGCGCATCTCGCGGGTGTTCGCGTTGTAGAACCGGCGCGCGGCGGCAATGCGATCCTCGGTCAGCGCCAGTTCGCGCTGCAACTCCAGAAAGTGCGCATCGGCCTTGATCTGCGGGTAGCGTTCGACAATCGCGAACAACTGCCTGACGCCGAGCATCAGGGCCGTCTCGTCGCGCGCCTGCGATGAAGCGCTGCCGTGATTCGCCTCGGCGGCGTTGCGCAGCGCGATGACCCTTTCCAGAACGTCCCGCTCGTGCGCCGCATAGCCCTTCACCGTGGCGACGAGGTTGGGAATCAGTTCGTAGCGCCGTTTGAGTTCGACGTCGATGTCCGACCACGACTCGGCCGCGTGCTGCCGCAGCGAGACGAGGCGGTTGTAGATGACCAGCGCGTAGACGAGCGGCAGGAGCAGGATGAGGGCGACGACGGCGATGGGGATGAGCCACTCCATGTCAATGTCCTTCTTCGGAATCGGCGCGCGGGCCATACACCGCGGCATAGAAAACCGAGCCGAGCAGGAAAACCACGCCGAGGCAGAGCAGAAACGCGACGGAATCGACCAGCGCCATGCCCAGGCCCCAGGCGATCGCCGCGCCGGCGCCGAACCAGAGCGCCGCCGCGACGCCGAGGCGTGCGAGAACCTGCCGCGTGCTGTGCCTGATGCGTTCACTCATCGCTGCGGAACTCGACTTCACGGATGCGCGTCTCGCGGAGGACGACGTCGCCGCGCCGCTCCTCGCGCTCCGTTGTTTCGATGACTTGCCTGTCGGCAGGCTGGCTGCCCTTTGTGGTCACGTCCTGCCGCACCGCCCTGATGATGTGGCCGAAGAACTCGCCGATGCAGCGCATGAGCGGCTTTTTGGGCGCCCCGGTCATCTCACTCCTGCCCGCGCTCCCGCGACCTGATCTCGTCGATGAGGGCGTCGATCTGCTCGATGGTGATCAGATCGTGACGCTCTTCATTCACCAGCGCGCACGGCGCCGTGTCGCACGCGCCCAGGCACTCCATGCAGCGCAGGGTGAACAGGCCGTCGGGCGTGGTTTCGTGCGGCTCGATGCCGAGTTTGGCCCGGAGGTGATCGACAATCGCCTCGTGCCCGCAGGCTTCGCAGGCGATCGACTGGCATACGCCGATGACGTACTTGCCCACGGGGTGGAAGAAGAACTCCTCGTAGAAGGAGGCGGTGTCGAGCACCTGGGCCGGGGCGAGTTCGAGGAAGTCAGCCACTTCGAGCAGCGCCTGGTGCGGCAGCCAGCCGACGTGGTGCTGAACCTCGTGAAGGACCGGGAGCAGCGCCGCCATCTTCGTCTCGTAGCGGGGCAGGATGCGCTGGCTGAGGTCATCGCGCATGGCGGACGTGAGGCAGGGCTCGTTGCGCCGCTCGATCTCCATCGTCGCCGAATTCTTCGTGATCCACGCCATGGGATGATCCTGCTTCAGCGATCCAGTTCGGCCGCGATGATGTTGAGGCTGCCAAGGATGGCCGGGGTGTCGGCGAGCATGTGCCCTTCGAGCATCTTGGCGAAGGTCTGGTAGTTGATGAACGAGGGCGGCCGGGTGCGCGCCCGCCACGCGCGCGGCCCGCCGTCGGAGACGATGTAGTACCCCAGTTCGCCGTTGGCGGTTTCCTGGCAGGCGTAGACCTCCGCCACCGGCGCCTTCCAGCCGCGATTGGTCATGATGATCTCGAAGTGCTGGATGAGGCCCTCGATCGAGCCGTAGACCTGGCTCTTGTCAGGCTTGGTGAACTTGCCGTCGGCGAAGGTATCCACCGGTCCGCCGGGGATGTCGTCGATGAGTTGCCGGATGATCTCGACGGACTGGCGGATCTCGAAGAGGCGCACGTAGTATCGGCTGAAGACGTCGCCCTCGTTCATGACGGCGATCTTGAACTTGACCGCCGATGAACCCTGCCCGTCCCAGTTGTCGGCGAAGCAGAGGTAGGGATCGTCCTTGCGCACGTCGCGCCGCACGCCCGCGGCCCGGGCGACGGGTCCGGAGAGGCTCCACGCGATCGCCTCCTCCGCGGTGATGGCGCCGATGCCCTGCGTGCGGTCGAGGAAGATGCGGTTGCGGTTGAGCAGGGTTTCGATGTCGTCGAGGGCCGGGGGCATCTCCTCGTCGATGAAGCGTTTGACGAGCGTCTTGAACGTGGCTTCATCGGGAAGATCGCGCATGAGGCCGCCGACGCGCGTCCAGTCGGGGTGGAACCGCTGTCCGGAGATGTAGTCGCAGATGTCGTAGATGCGCTCGCGCTGGTTGAAGCCGTAGAGGAACCCGGTGAACGCGCCGAGGTCCAGCGCCGCCGCTCCCACGCACAGCAGATGGTCCTGGATGCGCGCCATCTCGTGCATGATGGTGCGGAGCACCTTGCAGCGCGGGGTGATCTCGATGCCGAAGAGTCGCTCCACCGCGTGGTGCCAGGCGATGTCGTTGGCGATGGGCGAGACGTAGTTCATCCGGCTCACCGTGCAGACGTACTGGTTGTAGTCGTGGTGTTCGGCGAGTTTCTCGAAGCCGGAGTGCAGATAGCCGATGTGCGGCGTCACGCGCACCACCCGCTCGCCATCCAGTTCCATGACCAGGCGCAGCGTCGTGTGCGTGGCCGGATGCTGCGGGCCGAAGTTGAGCACCCAGCGATCTCCCGCGTCCACGTGGTCGCTCAGGTAGTCGAGCCGTTCATCGTCGATGTCGATGGCGTCGATCGGCTTGATCGTGTAGGGCATGGTGCGCTCGGATCCCGTGAGGCTGGTGGAGCGACATCATAGGGTCGATCGCGTCGAGCCGGCAGGCCGATCGCCGCCGCCCGGCGCGACGGTTGCGGCGGCTCAGAACCCCGCCATCCGCCCGGCGTAGCGGCGATAGAGCCGATTGAGGTAAACGCCCAGAATTCCCGCCCCGATCAGCATGGCGATCCCGGTCAGCAGACCCGAGATGTCGCCGCCGGATGAAGTCTCGAGCACGGCCAAGTCGCCGCCCACGGGCGCCGCCGGCGAGGCGAACCAGTAGTCGTACACCTCCCAGCCTCCATAGCCGAGCATGAAGACGATCGCGGAGGCGATGAGCAGTTGGTGAAAGACGATGAGTTTCATGGCGCCGCCCGATTGTAGGGCTTCGGCGCCTGACCGGCTTTGCGGGTTCACCCCACCTCCGCGGGTGTACCCTTGCGTCTAGAATCGACCGTCCGCCGGGGGCTTTCGAACCACACCTGATCCACAGTGCGAGGACTGAGGCTTGTCCACCATGAGCGCGATCCGCAAGGAATCCGGCACCATCCCCGACGCGGTCCGGCCCTCCGTTGACCCACACGCCCTGAGCCTCTCGGGCTACTTCGTTGATCGGGTCTATGGCCCGGACTCCGCAGCCGGGCGCGATTACGCCTCGAACGTCGGCGATCCGGGGCAGTTCCCCTTCACACGCGGCATCCACGCCGGCATGTACCGGGACCGCCTGTGGACGATGCGGCAGTTCGCCGGCTTCGGCAGCGCGGAGGACACCAACCGCCGCTTCAAGTACCTGCTTGAGCAGTCAAAGGGCACAAGCGCGAACACCGGCCTCTCCACCGCCTTCGACCTGCCCACGCTCATGGGACGCGACAGCGACGACCCGCTCTCGACGGGCGAGGTCGGGCGCTGCGGCGTGGCGATCGACACCATCGAGGACATGCATCGCCTCTACGCCGACATCCCCATCGATCACGTGACCGTCTCGCAGACGATCAACGGCCCCGCGGCGATCATCTGGGCGATGTACCTCGCCATGGCGCGGCAGCGCGGCTTTGACTGGACCAGCCTCGGCGGCACGCTTCAGAACGACATCCTCAAGGAGTTTCACGCGCAGAACGAGTTCATCTATCCCCCCGAGGCCTCGACCAAACTCGTCATCGACACCATCGAGTTTCAGACCCGGCACGTGCCGCGGTGGAACAGCGTTTCTATTTCCGGCTACCACATCCGTGAGGCGGGCTCGACGGCGACGCAGGAACTCGCCTTCACGCTGCGCGACGGGATGGAGTATGTCGAGTGGTGCATCCGGCGCGGCCTGGATGTCGATGAGTTTGCCCCCCGCCTCTCCTTCTTCTTCAACAGCCACAACGAGTTCTTCGAGGAGGTGTGCAAACTCCGCGCCGCCCGCCGCATTTGGGCCCGCATGATGCGCGACCGCTACAAGGCGAAGAACCCGCGCTCCTGGCTCATGCGCACTCACGTGCAGACCGCCGGCTGCTCGCTCACCGAGCAGCAGCCCTACAACAACATCATCCGCGTCGCCTACCAGGCGATGGCGGGCGTGCTCGGCGGCTGCCAGAGCCTCCACACCGACAGCATGGATGAGACGCTCGGCCTGCCCACCGAGCAGGCCGTCACCATCGCCCTGCGCACCCAGCAGATTCTCGCGCACGAGACGGGCGTGACGCGCACGGCCGACCCGCTCGGCGGCTCCTACTTCGTCGAAGCGCTTACCGACAGGATGGAGCGCGACGCCCTGGAGATCATTCACGAGATCGACGACATGGGCGGCGTGATCGGCGGCATTACCCGCGGCTACTTCCGCCGCTCCATTGCTGAAGCCTCGTATCGCTTCGGCCAGGAGATGGAGCGCGGCGACCGACTCATCGTCGGCGTCAACGCCTACGTCGATGAGAACGAGAAGCGCAACGTCGAGATCCTCCAGATCAGCCACCAGGTCGAAACGGAGCAGATCAGGCGGCTGAGCGAGTTCAAGAGCCGCCGCGACCTGCGCAAAGCCGCGGCCGCGCTCGACCGCATCCGCGAAGCCGCCCGCAAGGATGAGAACGTCATGCCCAGCCTGGTCCACGGCGCGGAGGCCAACTGCACACTCGGCGAAATGGTCCAGGCGCTCGCGGACGTCTACGGCCGCTACAGCGGCGGGCCGGAGTGGTGAGGCGGCGCACGGCAACAACGGAGTCGAATGCACAATGACCATTGAACAGATCAAAGCCGCCCTGCGCGCTCAGCCGTTTCGCCCGTTCCGAATCCGCACGTCCGACAGCCAAGTATACGACGTGCGCCATCCGGAAATGGCGGCGATGCTCAAAGGAATGGAGCGCACGCTCTTCGTCGCGCTGCCCGGTCAGGACGCGGCCGCGGTCATCGACCTCCCGCACGTCACCGCGATCACCTTTGACAACGGCAAGGGCAAGTCGCGCCGCAGAGCCGGCTGAAGCACTTGCGTCTTCACCTTCTGTTCACACTTCTGTAATCTTCAGAAAAACCGGACATCCGCGACGCCGATCCTGCATCCCCGTAGTACGATCGGCTGATGCGATGGGATGGGACGCGGCCGGAGGAGGCTGCGACTTCCCCCTCCCATCGATCACTTCCACCTGACCGCAAGGAGCACGAGAATGAGCAACGTCAATCCCATCCCCGA
>JBDIVQ010000033.1:0-31600 GCA_039794345.1 Phycisphaerae bacterium
CCGGAGAATGGAATCCATCCTGAGCGTCTGGAGAAGATCATCTCCGTCCTTCGGGAAGTCATCGATAGCAAGAAGCACACGCAGATCGTCATGACGACCCACTCGCCGTACATGGTCGATCTGCTTAAGCCTGAGGAGGTGACCTTGTGCTTTAAGGGGCGCGATGGCGCTGTGAACACCCGCCGCCTCAGCGACATCCCCAAGGTTCAGCAGCAGATTGACCTGTTCCGCCTCGGCGAGATCTGGACGGGCGAGGGCGATGAGGCGCTGGCGGGTGAGAAACCCCTTGCCGGGGAGCCTTCCTGATGCGGGTGCTCGTTGTCGGGGAAGGACCAAACGAGGAGTCGGCCCTCCCCGCGATTGTTCGAAGGCTCAACGTGCGCATTGCGGATACTGCGTTCGATCGCTTCCGAAACGCTCCGAGGCGAATCCATGGCAGCGGAGATCGGTTCTTCAAGCGATCCGTCGACTGGATCCTCGAAGCGGTTCGGCGCGGCTTTGACGGCGTTGTGATCCTGATCGATGAAGATGGCGATCAAGATCGCCGACGCGCGATCACCGACGCACAGGCGTATGCGTCGGTGCCCTTTCCACGAGCCTGCGGAGTCGCCATTCGGACTTTTGATGCGTGGTTCCTCGCCGACGAGCAGGCGCTCTCTCGCACACTTGCCAGGACGGTGCAACGCCAACCCGACCCCGAAAGTCAACGTGCTCCGAAGGCCGCGTGCGAACCGCTCGTGGCTCAGTCCGACATCGTGAGCCGATCCGATCTCTATAGCCGGCTCGTCGACTGCATGAACCTGGAAACCGTACGCGAACGGTGCCCAGCCGGATTCAAGCACTTTGCCGACCGGCTGGTGAAGCTCGGGCCGGCCACTCCGACGCGGTAAACGCGCCACCCCCGAAATCTCCAGCCACCCCCGCCCATCGCTCGATATCCTTTGACCGGTGACCAGCCAGACGTCCGGCAGTGTGCGATCCATCGTTGAAGACCTCGATTGCGAGGTCGAGTTTGATGCGCCCATCGGGACCGAGATGACCTGGTACCGCGTCGGCGGGCGGGCGGATGTGCTGGTGCGGCCTCGGTCGGTCGAAGCGCTCTGCGCCTTGACGCGGCGCTGCCGCGAATCGGGGACGACGATCCGCGTGCTCGGCTCCGGGGCGAATCTGCTCGTGGCGGATGAAGGGGTGGACGGGGTCGTCGTGCATCTCGACCAGCCCGTCTTCCGCGAGGTCTCGACGATCCACCGCCACCGGGTCCGCCGCGCGGGTATGGAAGGTCGGGCGGGCGATGCCGTGCGCGTAATGGCCGGCAAAGCGCTCGAGCAACTTGTCATCTCCACCGCGACGCAGGGGCTCAGCGGCATCGAGTGCATGGCCGGGGTGCCCGCGAGTGTCGGCGGGGCCATCCGCATGAACGCGGGGGGCAAGTACGGTTGCATCGGCGATGCCGTCGCCGCGGTCGGCTGCATCAACCTCAAGGGCGATCTGGTTGTGCACGAAGCGCACGATCTGACCTTCGAATACCGCCGCTGCTCGATCATCGATCCCATCATCCTCTGGGCTGAACTGGCCCTCACCCCCGCCGATCCGGAGAAGACGCACGGGCGGGTGAAGGAGATCTTCGCGGAAAAGAAGCAGAGCCAGCCGATGGCGGCCAGCAGCGCCGGCTGCGCCTTTCGCAACCCGCTCGCGGCGGACGGCTCAGGCCGGCTCATCAGCGCCGGCGAACTCATCGACCGCGCCGGCCTCAAGGGCCTGACCATCGGCGGCGCGACGATCAGCGAGCGCCACGCCAACTTCTTCGTCGCGGGCACGGGAGCGACGGCAAATGACCTGATTGAACTGATGGACCACGCCGCGGCCGTCGTGGCGGAGCGATTCGGCTACGAACTGGTGCGGGAAGTCGTGGTGTGGAGGAGGGGGAGCAGGCAGTAGGCACCAGGCACCAGGCACCAGGCACTAGGGAGAGGCATTGAGGCATTGGGACGTTGTTTAGCCGCGACCCGAAGGCTTTGCGCAGGGGAGCGCGGCGCGGGGTGGTGGTGATCGGCAGGTCAGGACGATCGCAGCGGGAGTTGAAGGGGTCAATCGCGAAGCCGCAAGCGGCGTTGAATCTCAACAAACATGAATGAGCACCGCATCCACGTTGCAGTTCTCGCCGGCGGGCCGGACGCCGAGCGCGAGGTGAGCCTCATGTCCGGGCGCGAGATCGCGGCGGCGATCAACACGGCCGGACGCTTCGCGGCGCAACTGCACATCATCGAGCGGCTCAGCGCGGCTGATCTGACCGCTATCGAGGGCGATGTGATCTTTCCCGCGCTGCACGGCCCGTGGGGGGAAGGGGGCCCGCTTCAGCGCCTGCTCGAAGCGGACGGCCGGCCCTTCGTCGGCGCCGGCGGCGAGGCGGCCGAGATCGCCATGGACAAGATGCGCACGAAAGAGGTCTCGGCTCGCATCGGCGTGGCGACGCCGCCCGCGTGCGTCCTCCTCTCGATCGATGACTCTTGCGCGATCGAGCCGCCGCTGGTGCTCAAGCCCATCGACGATGGTTCAAGCGTCGATGTGCTCATCTGCCGCAGCGCCGAGGAGGTGCGCGCCGGGCGGGCGCAACTCCATCCTCGCCGCCGGCGCCTCATGGCGGAGAAGTTCATCCCCGGCCGTGAACTCACCGTCGGCCTGGTGGGCGACCGGGTCGGCTCGCTCATCGAGATCATCCCCACCGTCGAGTTCTACGACTACGAAGCCAAGTACACGCGCGACGACACGCGCTACACCGTCAATCCCGATCTGCCCGCCGAGCACGCGCGGCAGATCAAGGATGATGCGCTGCGACTGTACCGCGCGATCGGCTGCCGCGATCTGGCGCGGATCGACTTCCGCTACGACGATGTGACGGACCCCGCGCGGCCGAGGTGGTGGATGCTGGAGGTGAACACGATGCCGGGGTTCACGAGCCACTCGCTGGTGCCGATGGGCGAGGCGGCGGGGGGGGTGCCGATGCCTCAGTTGTGTACGAGGCTGGTGGAGATGGCGCTGCGGCGAGGCAGTGTGGCAGACAACATCGCAGAGCGGCGTTGAAGCGGCGACGCAAGCGGCCACGGATGACTTTGGCGGTCACTGGCAGTGAGTGTCAAGTCTCAAGCCCCAAGCCTCAGGCCCCAAGTCTCAAGCCCTTTGCGCCGCTGTGCCGACATACTGAGTTGAGTCCGCACCCGTCGCATTCGGGGGAGAGTTGTGCGTTTCTGGGCCCGTCGAGACCGCAAGACCCGAACGAAAGTCGCCGCCCGCGCCAAGGCGGCCGAGGCGAAAAAGCCCGCTGCGCCGGGCGAGCGATTCGGTTGGCGCGAGGCGGCGCTGTACCTCGGCGCCTTCGCCGTGCTGCTCGCCCTGGGGGTCGGCGCCTGGGCATGGTGGCGCTACCAGCCGGTGGAGATGATCCGGTCGATCGTCGCCGCCGCGCAACCGCAACGGGCGGACCTCGCGGAAATCGACTTCGAGGAGTCGGTTGCGGCTGTGGAGGGGGTGCGCGAGACGTTGCTGGCGCGGGCCTATGCCGCCGCCCGTGCGAATCCGTTTGACAGCACCGGCCTGCGCGAAATCCATGAGATGCTCGCCGCCAGCCGGTGGATGGAGGAATCGACGATCCGCGTCCGCCGCGACCTCGCCAGCGGCGTGATCCAGGGACGCCGCGCGCGCATCGATCGCATTACGATCGGCGGGCAGTTCCGCCGTCCCTTCGCGCTGGTGCGGCGCGACGGGAAGGACTACGTCGTGGACGGCTCAGGCACGCGCCTGCCGGTGTACTACGAGGCGGGCCAGGTGTCGGCGCTGCCTGCGATCGTCAACGCGGCGGGTCCGCTGCCCAAGGTCGGCGAGATGTGGCGCGGCGGCGACATGACGGCCGGACTGCTCCTTATCCGCTACCTGAGGGCGCAGAATCGCGAATGGTGGCCCCAGGTGCGCGGCATCGACGTGCGCAACTGGGACGGCAGCGACCGCAAGCGGCCGCACCTCGAACTCATCACCGACCGCGGCTATCGCGTCGCGTGGGGACGGGCGGTCGGCGAAGAGGCGGGGATCGAACATCCCGCGATCGCCAAGGTTCAGGCGCTGGACGCCTACTACCTGACGCGCGGCAAGGTGATCGGCAGCCCGCAGGGCACGCTCTACATCAACCAGCCCCTGCTCACGCAGGACCGGCAGGTGCGCCTGGCGAACCCGAGCCCGGACGAGGAAGCGGTGCCGGGGAGTTGAGGGATGAGAGCCAAGGCGCAAGCGGGCCGCACGCACGGAGCGCTGTGTTCGCGAAGCCGCCGCCGGCGCCGCGACTACACTTGCGCGTGATCCGGCCCCGCCAAGTTCGCCTGCCCCGGTTTCTGCTGCTCTGGTGGTCGCTGTGGCTGCTGGCGTCGTGGTTCATGGCCTTCGGGTGGCGGTGGTGGATTCAGCCTTCGATCGCCACCTACATCACCGCGTCGCAGCGCATGATGCTCAGCGTCATGCTCGGGGTGACGATCGTCTGGCCGCTCTACCGACTCGTGCTGCGGCCGTCGCACACACCGCGCCTCCTTCCGCTTGTGGACTGGGTGGCGATCTTCGCCACGCTGCAGGTGCTCCTCTGGCCGATGCGGGTGCCGACGCAGTGGTCGGCGGTGGAAGTGCTGCTCATCGACCTGACGATCTTCGCATGGGGGCTGCTGTACGCGGCGCTCATCGGTTTCGGGACGATGGGAGCAGGCCGCCGGCGCCGCGCGACGGTCATGCTCCTGTGCGTCCTCCTCGCCGTCGCGGGACCGGCGGTCGCGCTGCTCCTGGGCTCCATCGGCACGACGGGCGAAAGCCTCTGGCTGCACTGGTCGCCGGTGACGAGCCTGTGGGTCCACATCGGCCGCCATTCATTCTCCGTTGAGACCGCGGCGTGGTGGCGCATCGGCGTCGTGGCGGGCGCAGCGGCTCTGTCGTGGATCGCCTTGATGCTCTGGCCCGCCGCCTCGCGTCCCCGCATCAGCACTCATCGTTCCCCCGCTTCGGCGGGAGCGGCGGCGTAGAAAAGCAGCGTGACGTACTCGCCTTTCGAGGCGTTCAGTCCGTGAACGGCGCCTCTCTGCCGGATTGCAAGGCCGAGCGCGGCGGCGTGCGCTTCAAACGCCTCTCGCTGCCGCGCCTCGACGATGACACCCGTCACTTCGCCGCGCGCCAGCGCCTCGGCGGCACGCACCGGGCCGGTCAGTCGCGTTCGCGTCCCGAGGTAGAAGACGAGGCTTGGTTCGTGGTAGCCGACGGCCGCCCAGGGCAGCGCGGTCGAGGCAGGGGGGTCCGCGGCCCGCGCCAGCCGTGCGGCGCTGCGCGAAGGCCAGAGCGCTTCGCTGCGCGGCAGCAGTCGCGCCAGGATCGGCGCGCTGAACAGGCCGCTGCAGGCCACCAGCAGCACGAGCGTCAGCGGCGCCGCATCGCGCCGGCGCACGATGAGCAGCCCCAGCGCCGCGGCGAGCAGCGCGGCCGCGGCGGGAAGAATGAGCCAGGCGTCCAGGCGGGCGTCGATCATGGGCGGCAGCGCCGACGCCGCCGCGCCGAGCCCGAGCGTGACCAGCGCCCACACGCCCCAGCCCATCGCGATCGCCCGGCGCCGCGGCTGCGGCATGAGCGCCCCTTGCTGCGCCAGGCGCACGGCGAAAGCGGCGGTCAGCGCCGCCAGCGCCGGGTACAGGGGCAGAACGTAGTGCGGCAGTTTCGTCGGCACCACTTCGAACGCGAGCCACGTCGGTCCGAGCCAGGCGAGGAGGAACCGCACCGCAGGATCGGCGCGGCGCCGCCACGCGTCCACGACTGCGAATCCCGCCAGCAGAGACCCGGGCCAGAACGTGAGCGTGACGAGAAGCAGATAGAAGCCGGGGGGGAAGCCGTGCGACTCATGACCGCTGATGAGTTTGGGCAGCAGATCGCCGAGCCACGCGTCGCGCAGGAACGATTCATCGGAGGTCAATGAGATGGCGACGAGCCACGGCGCGATGATCAGCGCCGCGGCCGGCAGCCCGATGTGCCAGTGCAGCACGCTCAGCGGCCGCAGCCGGTTGCCGCCGACGCGCCAGCCGAGAAGCGTCAGGATCGCGACGAGCGGTGCGACCGGCCCCTTGATGAGGATCGCCAGTCCTTGCGCGACCCAGAAGAGCATCGACCAGGCCATGGGTCGATGCGACGGCCGGAGCAGGCGGTTCATCAGCGCCCCCTGCGCCGCGACGATCGTCGCGAGCAGGAGCGCATCGGTCGTCGCGAGGTGGGCCTCGACGATCAGCAGCAGGGAGGATGCGAGCAGCGCTGCCCCGAGCAGCGAAGCCGCGGCGCCGATGTGCGGCCGGTGCAGCGCGAACATCAGCAGCACCGCCAGCGTCGCTCCGAAGGCGGAGGGAACGCGATAGGGCCAGATCGAATCCTCCCCGGCGAAGGGCGCCGCGAGGCGCGCGCACGCGGCCTGCGCCCAGTGGATGCCGACTGGCTTCTTGTGCCTCGGCTCATCCTGGAAGCGGATGGCGATGTAATCGCCGGATTCGATCATCTGCCGCGTGGCCTGCGCGAAGCGCGCTTCGTCGCGGTCGGTAACGGGCAGCGACGCCAGTCCGGGGAGATAGAGCGCCGCGCAGAGGGCGAGGAGCAGCGCGTACGGAGCGAGGCGATGGATCGTCGAAGGCGCACTCATGCGTTCGCGCAGTCTACGCCGTCTGCGGCTTCGCGGGGTTTCGCCCGTGCCGAGCATTGTGATCTGGAATCCCTGATCTGAGATCGGAGGATTCAGATTCGATACTTCGGATTTGAGATTTCAGATTGAAGATTCCTGATCAGAGCCGCGCTCCCCTGCGCAGAGCCTCCGGGTCGCGGCTAAACATGTGCAGTGCGTATGACTATCGTGATTTACCTGCCGCCATGAACGAACCCCGTCAACGCCAACCCCTCATCGCCTTTCCCCACCCGCACTTCATGGCGCTGGCGCCGCTTGACGCTTGGGCGCGGCTGCTGCTTCATCCTCTGCTGATTCCATCTCCGCGTTACTGGCTGCGCCTCGCGGCGGGGCTGGGCTGCTCGATCGTCGGCACCGGCCTGACGCTGCCCGAGCGCCTCCTGCTGGCGCCGTGGCTGCACGTGGGATACCAGAGCAGCGGCGGCGCGATCGACCATCCGCCCGGCGCGCTGGTGATCCTCGGCTACTTCCGCACCGGCACAACGCACCTGCACTACCTGCTCAACTGCGACCCGCGCTTCATCACGCCGCGCTGGGCGCAGGTGACGGCGCCGCAGGGCTTTCACGCCAGTTGGCTCTTCCTGCGGCTGTTTCTCGTGCCCTTCCTCGCCAGCCGCAGGCCGCAGGATGATGTCGCCTTCGGCCCCGACTGGCCGGCGGAGGATGACTTCGCCTGCCACAACTGGGCGTGCGCATCGAGCCTGCGCGGCCGTCTCATCGCGCCGTCGCGCTACGACTCGGACCGGCGCTTTCACTTCCTCGACGGCCTGACGGCGCGCGAGATCGAACGCTGGCGCTGCGTGCAGTGGGCGTTTGTGCGCAAAGTCCTCACCGCCGCGAACGGACGGATGCTCCTGCTCAAGAGCCCCAGCCACACCGCCCGCGTGCCGGAACTTCAGCGCCTCCTCGGCCGCGATCGCGTCCGCTTCATTCACATCAGCCGCGACCCCGCCGACGTCGTGAACTCGAACGTCGCGATGCTCAGGCGCCTGCACATCTACCACCTCGAAGACCCGCCCGACGAGAGCGTGCTGCGCGAGCGGGTGATCGCGGAGTACGCGCAGACGGAGCGGGCGTATCTCGAGTCGCGCGCCCTCATCGGGCCGGGGCAGCTGCACGAGATGCGCTACGAGGACCTCCGGGCCGATCCGCTGGGCGAGTTGCGGCGGGCCTGTGCCGCGCTCGATCTGGCGTGGACGGGCGAATTCGAGGCGCGCGCCGGGCGCTACCTGCACTCCGTGCGCGACTACCGGCCGGCGTCAGAAGGACGGCGAGGCGGCGCCGCGATTGACGATGAGCGCCTTGACTTCATCTCGCGCGCGTTCCGGCACGATCGCCCCGCGGTCGAACCCCGTCCCCTCCCGCCGGACCAGCGGAGCGAAGCCTCGCGCCCGCGCCGCCGCGCCTGGCTCGGCGCCGTGGTCGCGGCCGTCGCACTCGCCCTGCTCTGGCATCTGGCGGCGCGGCAGACGCTCAACCGGCACGACTGGCTCGCCTGGCCGGCGGGGGTGCTGATCGGCGCCGCCGCGCTGCGCCTGGCCCGCGCGGGCAGCGTGCGTCTCGGCTGGTGGTGCGCGACGCTGACCATTCTCGTCGCCCTGGCCGTGAGCGTGCCCAACTCGCGCTGGGCCTACTACAAGCGCTACGACCCGACGCGCGAACACGTGACGTGGACCGACCTCCTCGCCACCTCGCGGCATGAGTTCTTCACGGGCATGAGCCTCTTCTGGCTCTTCATGGGCGCGGCGACGGGATACCGCTTCGGCTCGCGGCCTCCCATCAGTCCGAACTGAAGGTGAACGGCCGGAGGCCGCGCATGAAGAACCCCGGCGGCGCGGGCCGTCGGGGCTCAGTCTCAGTGCCGTCATCAGAGCGGCGAAGCGGATCAGTTCTCGCGTCCCGGCTCCGGCTCGCCCTCGTCGGCGGGCTCTTCGGCTCCGGCCTTCTTCTTCTCGACAAGCGCCTTCACTTCGTCGGGGAGGGCGAACATCTCGTCCTTGACGGTGTCGATCTCGATGGTTGTGAACTTGAGGGAGCGGACCATGCCCATCATCTCGATGTCGGTGTGGACGGGGAACTTGACTCCGCCGAACTCCTTGTACTCCTTGTTGATGCTCTTCATTTCCATCGGGCCCATGCCGGTCTCCTGGACCTGCGTCGTGCCGCGCAGCAGGCCGGACTCGATCTCGAAGAAGTAGGTGGACTCCTCGTCGCGGTTGTTGAGCATTTTGAGGGCGTAGCAGTTGACGCCGTCGAACTCCTTCTCGCCGGTGGTCTCCATCGACTTGAAGCGCTTGTCGAAGTGGATCTCGCCGTAGAAGTCGGCCTGTTCGCGCGTGGCGGCGAGTTGTTCGTCGTCGAGAAGCGAGGGGCCGCTGAAGGGGTCGAGGCTCCAGGCGACTTCGCCGTCGAAGCCTTGGCGGAACTGGCCCATGTCCGGGACTTCGACCTCGACAAGCATGCGGTTGGGAGCGGCGAAGTAGATGATCAGCGGGGCGGAACCCATGCCTTCCATGGACATCTCGCCCTTCATCATGCGCGACTTCTGCGCCCGGACGGCGCTTTCGCCGCCGATGGCCTTCACGTAGCGGGCGATGACGTCCTTGGCCTCCGGCGCCGCGGCGGACGGGGAGGCGGGCTCGGCGGTCGCGGGAGGCGTCGCCTCGCCGCCGCCCTGCGCCAGCGCCAGGGTTGACGACGTGAGCAGAATCGCAAAGCCGGCTGCGGCGGCGCCGCACCGAGCGTTGAAGGTCGGGGAAGTTCGAAGCGAGAACATGAACGAGTTCCTTTCCAGTGTGGGAGAGTCAGAACGAATCGAGGATGGTAGGGAGGCGGCACGGCAGGGTCCGAGGGCGCGAACATCCGCCCAACCGCCGGGCCCGGCGGGGCCGGCACCAATCCATCCTTTCATCCGGATGAACGGTTGAATCCGTTGCGCCGCGCGCTATCCTTCCCGCACGGACGGTTCGGGTCGGCTGGGGCGTGCCCCGCCCCCGGTCGTCCGCGGAGTCCCCGCGCATGAGTCTTCTGCTCGCCCAGGCCGAGCGCCGCATCCTCGTCTTCGACGGGTCGATGGGCGCCACCATCCAGAGCCTCGCCCTCGATGTCGAGAAGGACTACCTCGGCCGCGAGAACTGCGTCGATGTCCTCGTGCGCAGCCGGCCCGACATCGTGCAGAGCATCCACGAGTCCTTCCTCGCCGTCGGCGCGGATGCCGTCGAGACGGACACCTTCGGCGCCAGCCGCCACGTCTTCGCCGAGTTCGATGAGGAACTGGTGAGTTGGACCCGGGCGCTCAACAGAGAAGCCGCGGAGATTGCCCGCGCCGCCTGTGACAAGCACCAAACGAAAGACAAGCCGCGCTTCGTCATCGGCTCGATCGGGCCGGGCACCAAACTCATCTCCCTCAACCAGATCACCTGGCTGCGCATGCTCGAGAGTTATGCCGAGCAGGCGCGCGGCCTGCTCGAGGGCGGCGTGGATGCGCTGCTCATCGAGACCTGCCAGGACCTCCTCCAGGTCAAGTGCGCCATCAACGCCTGCCTCAAGGCGCTTGATGAGCGCGGCAAGGGACCGGGCGACATGCCCATCATGGTCAGCGTCACGATCGAGACGACGGGGACGATGCTGCTGGGCACCGAGATCGCCGCGGCGGTTCATGCGCTCAAGCCCTACCCGATCGCGAGCCTCGGCCTGAATTGTGCGACCGGGCCGGTGGAAATGGCTGAGCACCTCAAGGTGCTCGCGACGCTGTGGGACCGGCTCATCTCGGTGATGCCCAACGCGGGTCTGCCGATCATGGTCGAGGGCAAGACGACCTTTCCGCTGACGCCGCCGGCGCTGCGCGAGTCGCTCGTCAAGTTCGTCGATGAGTACGGCGTCAACATCGTCGGCGGCTGCTGCGGCACGGGTCCGGAGCACATTCGTCAGGTTGCCGAGGCGATCGGAGGGCGCTCGCCGCGGCGGCGTTCAGCGAGCGCAGATGCATCCCACGATTCGCAGAGCCTCATCGTGGGCGTGGGGCGCACTCGAAACGACGGGACGTGTGTCACCTCGCTCTATTGCCCCGTCGAGTGCCGGCAGGAGAACTCGTTTCTCATCATCGGCGAGCGGATGAACGCCTCGGGCTCGCGCAAGTTCAAGCGCCTGCTCGAAGAAGAGAACTGGGATGAGATCGTCTCGCTGGCGCGCGAGCAGAAGCGCGAGGGGGCGAACGTCCTCGACGTGAACGTGGATTACGCCGGCCGCGACAACGCGCGCGACATGGCTGAAGTCGTCTCGCGCGTCGTGCGGCAGGTCGATTGCCCGCTGATGATCGACTCGACGCAGATTGCAACGATCGAGGCGGGCCTTCGGCACGCGGGCGGCAAGTGCATCATCAACTCCGCCAACTTTGAAGATGGCGAGGAGAAGTTTGATGCGATCGGCGCCCTGGCGAAGCGCTACGGCGCGGCCCTGGTCATCGGCACGATTGATGAAGACAAAGAGGCGGCGATGGCGCGCACGGCCGATCGCAAGTACGCCATCGCCGAGCGCGCTTTGGAGCGAGCGACACAGGTGCACGGCCTGTCGCCGGGCGACATCTTCTTTGATCCGCTCGTGCTGCCGATCTCGACGGGCATGGACAGCGACCGGCGCTCCAGCCTCGAACTCATCGAAGGCACGCGTCGCATCAGCGGGGCCTTTCCCGAGTGCCAGATCACCTGCGGGCTTTCCAATGCGAGTTTCGGCCTGCGGCCGGCCGCGCGCGTGGTGCTCAACTCCTGTCTGCTGCACGAACTGCTCGAAGCGGGCATGACCAGCGCCATCGTCCACGCCTCCAAGATCCTGCCGCGCAACCGCATCAGCGATGAGCAGTGGAGCGCAGCGCTCGATCTCATCTACGACCGCAGGCACGAGTCGCGCGGCGGCACGGGGCTTCCGCAGGGGGTGAGCGACGAGTCCTTTGATCCGCTTCAGCGATTCATCGAGCTCTTCAAGGACGAAGACGCCGCCGCCCACCCCGTTGACGAGCGGACGCTCACGCTCGAAGAGTCCCTCGCCGCGCATATCGTGGACGGCGAGAAGCAGGGCCTGACCGATCGCCTCGACGAGGCGCTCGAAAAGTACTCGCCACTTGAGATCATCAACGATCACCTCCTCGGCGGGATGAAGACGGTCGGCGAACTCTTCGGCAGCGGGCAGATGCAGTTGCCCTTCGTGCTTCAGAGCGCCGAGGTGATGAAGATGGCCGTGGCCTATCTTGAGCCGCACATGGACAAGGTCGCGGGCGGCGGCCGCGGCTCGATCGTCCTCGCCACCGTCAAGGGCGACGTTCACGACATCGGCAAGAACCTCGTGGACATCATCCTCACCAACAATGGCTACACGGTCCACAACCTCGGCATCAAGCAGCCCATCGCCTCGATCGTCGAGTCGTTCAGGGAGACCGGGGCGCTGGCGATCGGCATGAGCGGCCTGCTTGTCAAGTCGGTCGGCGTGATGGAGCAGAATCTCGCCGAGTTGAACGAGATGGGGATCGACGCGCCGGTCCTGCTCGGCGGAGCGGCGCTGACGCGCAAGTATGCCGAGGGACGACTGCGCGGACTCTACCACGGAGCGCTCTACTACGGGCAGGACGCCTTCGAGGGCTTGCGCATCATGGATGCGCTCACCTCCGGGCGATCCGCGGAGATCAACCGCGAGATCGAAGCGCGCCTCGCGCGTTTTGAGAGCGGCGCGAAACCGCAAGCGGCGTGCGGCAGCGAAAGCACGGCGGGCGCGGCGGGCACGGCGGGCGCGGTGGCGATGGCGGTGCGCACGGAGTCGGTCGAGAGAGTCGAGGTTCCGCCGGCTCCCTTCTTCGGCACGCGCGTCGTTGAATCCATCGACCTTGATGACATCTACCCCTACATCAACACCACCGCCCTCTTCCGCGGACAGTGGGGCTTCAAGCGCGGCTCGCTCTCGGCCGAGGAGTATCAGCAGACGCTGCATGAGACCGTCGAACCCCTCTTCGCCCGACTCAAACAGCAGATGCGCGACGAGGGCATCCTCACGCCGCGAGTGGTCTACGGCTACTACCCCGTGCAGTCCGAGGGCGATGACCTCATCATCTTCGACCCGGCGGATCACGAGCGCGAGATCGAGCGCTTCGCCTTCCCGCGGCAGAGCGAACGCAAGCGCCTGTGCATCTCCGACTTCTTCCGCGCCCGCGGCGATGGGGTGAAGGATGTGCTGGGCCTGTTCGTGTGCACGATGGGCACGGAGGTGAGCGCGCGGGCGCGACGTCTCTTCGAGAGCAATGAATACACGGAGTATCTCTACGTCCACGGCATCGGCGTGGAGACGGCCGAGGCGCTGGCGGAGTTGTGGCACAAGCGGATGCGCCAGGAACTGGTCATCGGCGGGGAGGATGACCCGCAGATCCGCCGCCTCTTCAGCCAGCACTACCGCGGCAGCCGGTATTCCTTCGGCTATCCGGCGTGCCCGAACATGGAGGACCAGGCGATTCTGTTTCGCCTCCTCCAGCCCGAGCGGATCGGCTGCGCCCTGACGGAGAACTTCCAGATCGACCCGGAGCAGTCGGTGAGCGCGATCGTGGTGCACCACCCGGGGGCGAAGTACTTCAACGTCTGAGTTCGGGCGGAGCCGCCGGGAGGCCCCCGGGGAGGGCGGCTGCCGCGCCGATTGTGCCCGGCCGAGGCCGAAAAGAGCCTTGTTGAGGGCCGATGGCGCCAGTATGGCTTGCTTCGGAGCCCGCCGGAGTGCCGGGATGGTGGCCGGCGGATCGTGGGGCTTGCGAGGCGTGGGGCCTGGCTCCCGGGCGGCGTCCTGAGTCGTCGGAATCCGGGCGCGGCCTGCCGACCGGGGGGACTGGAGCCCGGCAATCATCTTGGTGCCCCCTGTGGCCGAGGGGCTTGGGGGTGCTATACTCTGCCTGCGTCAGTCCAGCCGGGCTGGGGGACTTCCCCACGGGTTGGACGCCGAAGCAGGTGAGAGCCCGGGTATCCGCAGCGGTAACAGTATGACAATCTTCTCGGGCTGGAAATCTGTATCGTGACGAACATCTATGTAGGCAACATCTCCTTTCAGACCACCGACGCGGAACTCGAAGCGCTCTTCAGCGAGCATGGAAAGGTGGATCGCGCCAACGCGGTGATGGACCGGGAGACCGGCCGCTCGCGTGGCTTCGGCTTCGTGGAGATGCCGGACGCGAATGAGGCCAAGGCGGCCATCGCGGCCCTCAACGGCAAGGAAATCGGCGGGCGCACCCTCACCGTCAACGAGGCTCGCCCCCGCGAGCAGCGTTCCGGCGGCGGCGGTGGCGGCGGCGGCTACGGCGGCGGCCGTGGCGGCAACCGCGGCGGCAACCGCGGCTACTGATCCCCGCATCGCCCAACGCCATCGAATGATCGCACCCACGACCACGCCCTCCGGCGTGGTCGTGGTGCTTTGCGCGCGAGAAGTGCGCGGCTGCGGCGTCGGGCGACCCGTCCTCGCGCCGCATCTCCGTATAATGCCCCGCCATGTCAAGGGCCTCGACCATTCCGACCGCTCAGGTTCTCATCGTCGATGACGAAGTTGATCATGCGGACGTCATGGCCGATGCGCTCCGCAAGCCGGGCCACATCTGCACCGTCCGCCACAACCTCCCTGACGCCCTGAACGAACTCGAGGGGGGGCGCTTCGACGTCATCGTCACCGACCTCATGATGGAGGAGAAGCCGGCGGGGATGACGATCCTCGAGGAGGCCCGCACCCGCCAGCCCTGGGCGAAGACGATCATGGTCACGGCGCACGGGGACATTCCGACGGCGAAGGAGGCGATTCGCGGGGGGGCCTACGACTTCATCGAAAAGCCTCTCGACCTCGACGTCTTCCGCAATCTCGTCAACCGCGCCGCCGAGGCCGCGGTTCTCCGCTCGCAGGTCGATGTCCTCAGCGAGCAGTTGGAACAGGAATACTCCTCCGAAGGAATCGTCGGCGCCAGCCCGGCGATGCGCCAGGTCGTGCGCACGGTGCAGCAGATCGCGCCGACGGACATCCCGGTGCTGCTCGTCGGGGAGACGGGCACCGGCAAAGACCTCGTGGCGCGCGTCATCCACCAGAACTCGCGCCGCGCCGGCCAGCGGTTCAAGCCCGTCAATTGCGCCGCGTTCACCGAGTCGCTCCTCGAGAGCGAACTCTTCGGGCACGTCAAGGGAGCGTTCACCGGGGCGGAGAAGAGCACCGAGGGGGTCTTCGAGTACGCCAACGGAGGGACGCTCTTTCTCGATGAGATCGGCGACATGCCGCTGGGCATGCAGAGCAAACTGCTGCGCGTGCTCGAGTCGGGCGAGGTCGTCCGCGTCGGGTCGAACGAGCCGCGGACCGTGGATGTGCGCTTCATCTCCGCGACCCACCGCGATCTGGGGGCGATGGTGAAGGAGGGGACGTTCCGCCAGGACCTGTTCTTCCGCATCAAGGGGGCGGAGATCGTCCTGCCGCCCCTGCGCGAGCGGCGCGAGGACATTCCTCGGCTGGCCCAGCACCAGATCCACCTTCTCAACCGGCGCAACGGCCGCAACGTGGTCGGCGTCAGCGAGGAGGCGAGCCGCAAACTCATGGCCTACGACTGGCCGGGCAACGTGCGGCAACTCCACCGCGTCATCGAACTGATGTGCGTTTTCGCCGAGGACGGGCAGGAACTGCAGTCCGCTCATCTGCCGCCGGAGATCACCGGCGACGCGGGCCCTTCGCCCGGCGCGACGACTTCCCTCGCCGGAATCGACCTGGCGGAAATCGAGAAGCGCGCCATCCGTGAGACGCTCAAACTCACCGGCGGCAACCGGGAGCAGGCGGCCAAGATGCTCGGCATCGGCGAGCGCACGCTCTATCGCCTGCTCAAGGAGTACGGGCTGCGGTGAGAGGCTTGGGGCGTGTGGTCCGGGTCGCCGCTTGCGGCTTTGCGCCGGTCTCACCTACTCCGCGGTGAGGAATCCCGTCTCGGCGTCAATGGTGATCTGGCTGCTTGCGCTGCCGCTGGTGACGGTGATGACGGGGTTGACGGCCTGGGTGAGCCGGCCGAAGGCGTCGTAAACGATCTTGTTGTCGGTGGCGTAGACGAGGCTGAAGGTGACGTTGATGGCCGTTTCGGCGCGCCCGACGCCCATCGTGGTGTCGTACGGCTCGCCGGTGGTCATGGTCAGGATCGTGCCGGGAGTGGACTCCTTCGTGATCCACCACCGCGACGCCGCCGGGTCGAAGTGGACGACGGCGTTGTCGCCCGGGTCGTTGATGGCGGTGGTCTGCGCGAAGTCGAGGTCGGCCACGATCAGCCCGACGCCGGCGGAGACGTAACTCGAGTCGTTCGACGCAAGCATGGGGACCATCATGGCCGCGGCGATGGCCATGAGAATCACCGTCACGAGCATCTCCAGGAGCGTGAAGCCGTGTGGTGCGGCAACCGGGATGGGCGCGGTTCGGGTGTTCATGGCGGTCAATCAACGTCTGCGGTGAGGGTGTCGTCGGCGCCGAGTTCGCGCTCGCGCCAGACCTTGAGGCCGTAGTGCCGCCACGATCGGCTGCGGACGCGGGTCTTGTCGCGCGGGGTGACGCCGAAGGGATCGATGATGATCGGCTCGGCGCCGCCGTTGAGCAGCGAGAGAATCGAGGCAATGGTGCCGGGGTTGAGGTCGGTGAGCAGGAGGCGAATGTCATCGCGCAGGTCGAGCGGTCCGGCATAGAGGCGGCTCTGCGGGCTGGTGTACCCGTTGCCCCTGTCGAGAACGTGGTCGTAGTACACGGCGCCTTCGGTGCTCATGCTGATGGTGCGTCCAACGACGTTGCCGAAGACGGCGGCACGACTGTTGAGCGAGATGTCCGCCTTGGAGTGGCCGTAGACCCGGGCGCAGATGTAGGACTTGTTGTTGATCATCCACGACTTGGAGGTGGCGTCGCTCCAGATCCAGGCGGCGGCGTCATCGAGGTCGAGGAGATTGAGGTCAACGGAGTTGATCGAGGTGATGCGGTAGATGGTGCAGCGCTGCGGGTCGAAGTAGGTGCTCAGTCCGCTTCGCGCATCGCGGGTGGACTGGGTCACGCTCACGGGCAGGCCGACGACGGAGTCGTCGATGGACATGGTCCCGCCGAGGAAGATCCGCAGCGTCGCGCCCGCGCCCAGCTCGATCGTGCTGGCGTTGAACATGTTGAGCGCGCCCTGGATGACGAGGTCGAGTTGGCCGTTCTCCAGGCTCAGGACGCCGCCGTTGTTGAGGGCGAGATTGCCGGTGATGCCCATGGTCCGGTGGGCGCCGCCGAGATCGACGCGCAGCGTGCCTCCGTCGATCGTCAGGCTGCCGTAGCGCTTGTCGCCGGTCGAGACGATGCTGGTGGACGTCGTGATCGTGGGGTTGCGCGCCGCCGCCCACGTCAGACCCCCGAGCGACGGAGTGGGTGGAGCAGGCAGGAGCGCCGCTTCGTTGTTCGAGAAGTTCACCCGCGGAATGGGCCCGCCGGACTGGTCATCCGCAAGGACATTGGCCGTCGCGGCGGCCATGGTGAAGCCCACGCCGTCAGGACATCTGGCCGTGGCCCTCAGTCGCAGTGCGCCGTCAACCAGGCCGTTCGTGCCGAGGTTGACCGGAAGTCCGAGGGCTCCGCGCGGCGAAGCTTCCCAGCGGGCGATCCATCCGCCGGTCACCTCGATCGAGGCGGCGCCGAAGACGGCGAACTCGCTCAGATCAACCGTCACTTCCTCCTTCACGCGCTCGGGCAGCGGTGCGTGGACCTGGGCGGCGACCGCCTGCTTCATGCTCCCCGAGGAGCCGCTTGCCGTGACGACCGGGTACTCGCAACTCGAGTCAGGCACGGCGCCGCTCACGTCGCTCACGCGGATCGTGACCGTTCCGCCCGCGAGGGGCAGGTTGCTCACGAGGACGCCGTTGGTCTGGACGAGGCGCCAGTCGAAGGTTTCGCACTCCATAATGGCGGTGGCGAGATCGGCGCCGGAGTCGGCGAGGTAACGCGCCTGGGCGCCGCCGTTGACGTTCCTGACGACCTGTGGGGCATTGAGGCGGTTGGCGACATAAGCCGAACCGATAACCGCGGCTGCGGCGACGGCGACGATCACGAGCAGAATCGCCATGCCCGACCGCGGACGTCGCGGCTGGCCGGCCGCCCCGTACGCGCTCGGCGCTGCGCGCAGACCACCACCCGATGGATCGATGGTTCGGCTCGTGCGATTCGTCATGACGTCGGCTCCTTGAATTCGCGGATGCTCGCGACGAGGATGGCGGTTTCCCCGCCGAACTCCGGTTCGAGCGTCATCGTGCAGGTCACGATTTTCTTCGCCTGGAGCGTGGCGGTGGAGTGCGCCACGTCGAGCGAGGCGACGCCGTCGCACAGGCGCGTCGTCGCCGTGTACCCGAGCGTCTGCATGGCGGCGAGCGAGGCCCACCAGTCCGCGCCCGCGACCGGAACTTCGACGTCGAGCGTGTCGCGCTCGATCTGCGTCATCGTGTCCGGGAATCTCACGTAATGAACGAGGACGGTGGAAGTTGCCGCGTCGCGCTCGATCCAGCGGATTTCCGTCAGGTGGACCGTGTCGCTGACGCGGGAGTCTTCGAGCCAGATCACGAGGGACTCCGGCCGGGCGGCGGCGTCGAGCACGCACAGGCTGGGGGTGATGTAACTTCCGAGGCGGACGTTGAGGGCCTGGCTGCGAACGATCGTCTCGCGGCCGTGCTTGTCCGCTTCGACGGAGCGCACGACGGCGCTCATCATCATGCCCATGGTGACGGCGATCAGGGCCGTGATCATGATCGAGAGCATGAACTCCAGGAGCGTCAGGCCGCGGCGCGGCCTGAGCCGATCGGGATGGCGGCGGCGGCGCTTCATTGAGCCGGCTCCGGAACGAATCGGGAGAGCGTGAGGATCACCCGGCCATCCACGTCGTAGGCTTCGACGGCGATGTCCTGGCCGCGGATCTTCACGCCCAGATCGAGAATCTCGACGGTTCGCTCGACGACCGCCGCGCGGCGGCCGATCCGGTAAAACGACTCGGGATAGGGCTGGTCGTCGAAGGTGACCATGGCGCCCGGGGCTTCGTCGTGGCCGTCGTAGGCCGGAAGGTCGGCGTACTCGGCGGCGAGGATCTCCGCCATCAGCGCCTCGGCCGCCAGCCCCGCCTGCAACTGGTCGCGCGCTTCCATGGCGTACTGTCGCCCGGATCCGAGCGCCATCGCCACCGAGGTGATCGTCAGGGCCATGATGACCGAGGCGATCAGCGCTTCGAGCAGCGTGAAGCCGCGCCGCCTGGACGGGTAGGTCCGATCACGGGGGCTCGCTCTGTCGGGCTTGATCTGGAACATGGTCGGGACTCCGTGGAGGAGTATCGAATATCCGGCGCGCCGGCGAAAGCCGCAAACCCGCGCAAGGGCGAGAGGGGGAGCGAACGAGCGGCATGGTTCCCGCATCTTGGCGCGGGAGCGTCCGGGAACGACCCGCGCCGGACGCGGGGCCGGGGCCGATCCGTGCTTCGCTTGGCGTTACCGGCCCAAGTTCGCTATCGTGTGAGAGATTGCACCATGCCCCTGCTGCTGTTCTGGTACATCCTGCGCGACCTGCTCAAGGTGCTGGCCCTCTCCACGGCGGTGCTCGTCACGATCATCTCCTTCGGGGCGGCGATCAAGCCCCTCAGCGACGGGACGCTGGGGCCGCTGGCGCTGCTCAAGTACATCGTCCTGGCGATGCCACCGATGCTCCAGTTCGCCCTGCCCTTCTCGGCTGCGTTCAGCGCCACAATGGTCTACCACCGCATGACCTCCGATAACGAGATCGCCGCGTGCGCGGCCGGAGGCGTCTCCTACCCGCAACTGCTCCTTCCTCCGGCGACGCTCGGCCTCGTGCTCACGATCCTTCTTTCGATCATCAGCAACTACGTGAGTCCGCGCTTCTGGGAGGCGATGGCCCGGGCGAGCAGCCGCAGCGTCGCCGACCTCGTCGTCGGCCGGATCGCGCGCGGCGAGCCGGTGCAGACGGACACGCTGCTGCTCTACGCGCGCGATGCGCGGCTGATCCCAGTGCCAGAGGGGCGCGACGCCGATGCCGCCATCTTCCTCGATCGCGTTCTCGCCGTGAACACCGAGCGCGGCGAGGTCGTCTCCACCCACACCGGCAGCCAGGCGGTCATCTACCTCAAACACGCCGGCAACATGACGATCATCACCCCCGTCATGACCGGCGCGCGGATGATTCAGGTCGAGCGCGGCGGCCAGCAGACGCACCTGCGCATCGGCGAGGCGATGCTCCCCGACCTTGTCGTGGAGGACGAGATCGAGCAGTCGCCGCGCTTCATGGACGTCAACCGGCTCAACGAGGTCTACAAGGCTCCGGAGACCTACTCGCGCGTTCAGCGGCGCATCGACGACCTCCGCCGCTGGATGACCCAGCGCGAACTCTTCCGCATCATCGACGGGCAGTTGCGCCGCACCGGGACGGCGCGCTTCACCGTGGCCCTGCTCGATCGCCGCAACGAAGTCGTCTCGTCGCAGGCGGAACTGCGCGCCGGCGGCCTGGAGGCGGAGCAGGGCAGCGCCTGGCGCGTGCTCCCCGCGGAGGGGGGCCAGGCCCCGCGGCTCATCATCACGCAGGGCTTCACCCCCACGCTGGCGCTCGAGGCGGCTCACGTCCGCCTGCGCCCGCGCATCCGCCTGCTCCCCGAGGAGCCGACGCTCGACGCCGAGTTCATCAACGTCACGCAGACCACGCTCGACGCCAGCCCGGCGCGGTCGCGCGTCTTCGACCGCCAGACGCTGCTCAACCTGCGCATCGAGGCGCCGATCGTTCGCGACCTGCAGGGCCAGCCCGCGCGGCAACTCGTCCAGACGGCGCGGGCGTACGGCGACGACGCGACCCTCCGCCAACTCGACCAGGCCATCGGGGCGGAGGTCGTCCGCCTCAAGCGCAACGTCATCGCGCGCATCCACGAGCGGACGGCGATGAGCGTGAGCTGCCTCGTCATGATGCTGCTGGGATCGATCCTGGCGATCGCGATGCGCAGCGCGCTGCCCCTGACGGTCTACTTCTGGTCCTTCCTGCCTGCGATCCTCGGGCTGGTCGTCATCAGCAGCGGAGCGGACCTCGTGAAGGACGTGGACCAGTTCGGCGGGGCGGACGTCGTCGGCCTGGCGGTCATGTGGTCGGGCAACTTGGCCATGGCCCTGCTCTCTCTCGGATTCCTGCGGAAAGTGATGCGCAACTGATGACGATCATCGACCGCTACATCCTCCGCCAGTTCCTGCTGAACTTCATTCTGCTCTTCCTGCTCCTGTTCATCTTCACCTGCATGATCGACCTGTTCCTGAACATCGATCGGTTCATCGAGGCGGTGGAGGCGACGATTCCGGCGGAGGGGCTCAGCCGCCTGGCGCGGGCCCGGGCGACGGCGTGGATGATCCTGGACTTCTACTGGCCTCGCCTCTTCCAGTTCTACTCCTTCCTCCTCGGGATCATCAGCATCGGAGCGGTCGGCTTCACGCTCGTCCAGATGCACCGGCATCGGGAGATGACGGCGGTGCTGGCGGCGGGGGTGAGCCTGCACCGCGTCGCCATGCCGCTCATCATCGCGATTCTCGGCCTCAACCTCCTCCAACTGCTCAACCGCGAGGTGGTCCTGCCGAGGCTGGCGCCGCTCCTGCTGCGCAACCACGGCGAGATCGGGCGCACCGCCGTGGAAGGATTCCGCGTGAACATGGCCGGCGACGGGCCGCGGCGAGTCCTGCTCGCCAAGTGGTTCTCGCCGGGCGAAGGCCGCCTCGACCGGCCTTTCATCTGGGAGTACGACGAGAACGATGAACTTGCGCGCATCATCACCGCCGAGCGCGCGACGTGGCGCGGCGACGGCTGGGCGCTCGAGGCCGGCCGGTCCACGCGCCTCAGCCGCGAGGAACTCACCACCGCCCCGCCTCCGGAGCCGATCGACTTCATCCCCTCGCAACTCGATCCGAACGGCCTGCTCATGCGCCGCCGCCTCGAATTCCGCCAGATGCTCAGCCTGCGCCAGATCGGCGATCTCATCGAGCGCGAGAACACGCGCGGCATCGAGGACCTCATCCGCATGCGCTTCGGCCGCTTCTCGCAGGTGCTCATCAACCTTCTCTCCCTGCTCATCACGCTGCCGTTCTTCCTCATCCGCGAGCCGAGGAACCTGCTCGTCCAGGCGGTGAACTGCTCGGCGGTGGGGCTGACGGCGCAGATCGGCGGCGCGGTGGGGGTGACGATCGGTCTTCCGCTCATTACCCCTGCGGCGTCGGTCTTTTTCATCCCGCTGCTCATCCTCCTCCCGCTTGCGGTGTGGCGGATGGTCGGCGTGGAGACCTGATTCGCCGAGTTCCGGCCCGGCCGCCGGATCGCGCCCGGGTCTCCGATCCCGCGGGCGTCTTGCTTGGCGCCCGTGTTCGTGTGGCGCGCCTGCCACCTACGATCGAACGTGAGCGACGCCTACCTCGACCCCTACCGCGAAGCCGTGGACCGCTTCGGCGCCACCTTTGACGCGACGCTCTGGAACAGCCGCGAATTCCAGCGCCTCCGGTTCGAGGTGTTGCGCGGCCTGGTCGATCTTGAGGGGCTGACGCTCCTCGACGCGGGGTGCGGGCTGGGCGACCTCTGCGAACACCTGCACGAGCGCAACGTTCAACTGGCGAGGTACGTGGGGGTGGACGGCGTGCCGGAGATCGTGTCGGCGGCGCAGCAGCGGGGCCTGCCGCGCGCGGAGTTCCACTGCCGCGACTTCGTCGCCGATGACGAAGCGCTGCGCCTCGGCGAGCCGGACATCATCTTCTTTTCGGGGTCGCTCAACACGCTGTCCGAGGAGACGGCCCGGCGCGTGGCGCAGCGCGCGTGGGAGGCGGCCCGGCGCGGCATCGTCTTCAACTTTCTTTCGAGCCGGGCGTCGGCCCCGTGGCGGGAGCGCGACACCGGTCCGGCCCGCCGCTTCGATACGCTTGACTGGCTCGACTGGGCACTGGGCGCGACGAGCCAGGTGCAGTTCCGCCAGGACTACCTCGCCGGACACGATGCGACCATCGGCATGTTCCGCGCGTCAGGCGTGGAGGGGCGCTGAGATCGACGCCGGCGACGGCGGCGGCTCGCCTCGGCCTGCTCCTCCGCCGCCTACTGTCTGCCGATGCCGAAACTGCGCGACGAGGCGGTGTGCATTCGCCGCTGGGACTTCTCCGAGACCAGCCAGACCGTGGCGATCTTCTCGCGAAGCCACGGGCTGCTGCGCGGCCTGGCCAAAGGCGCCAAGCGCGAACGGGGACAGTTCGGCGGGGGGATCGAACTCCTCACGCGCGGCGAGGCGCTCTTCATGCTCCGCAAGGGGCGTGATCTCGCGACGATCACGGACTGGAGCCTGCTCGAGATCTTCCCGCACCTGTCGCGCTCGCTCACGGCGCATCGGGCCGGCCTCTATTTCGCCGACCTCGTCGCCCATCTCGCGCACGAGGAGGATCCGCACGAACGCCTCTTCGAAGCGCTCGTCGAGTCCCTGCGTGCTCTGCGCGAGGAAGGCGCGGCGGCGCGGACGGTGCTCGCATTCCAGTGGACGGCACTCGTTGAGGCGGGCTACCGGCCCATTCTCGATCGCGATGCACGGACGGGCGAAGCGCTGGACTTGTCGGAGGGGGCCGCGGCGTTCAGCGCCGCAGATGGAGGGATGGTGAACGCCCCGAACACCGCGGACGCCTGGCGGGTGCGTGCGGAGACCATTGCGCTGCTGCGCCGCCTCGAGGGCGCGGGTTCGGAGGCGAGGCCGGCCCTCGGCGCTGCCGAAGGGAAGGCCCTCGAGCCGCGCGATGAAGTTCTGGGCCGGGCCAATCGACTGCTTGGGGCGTACATCCGCCACATCCTCGATCGGGATCTGTCAACGATGCGCCTGGTGCTCGGCGAAGTGGGGGCGGGAAAGAAGAAGCGCGTGGGTGAATCTGGGTAGGATGGGAAGTACGGGATGAGTATTCTCCGATCGCGGGCGTCCAATAATGCAGCGCCAGCACTGACCTGCATGCCCTGATTCACGGAATTCGCGGTATTTTGAGAATTCCGCTTGTGCTTCCGTCAATTCCGTGGTACAGTGTTAGCCATCAGTGACGGTTCATCTGAGCCGCCATTGTGCGCCGATTCGGGGGCAGTTTCTCGGCGATTGACTTCCTGCCGGTGATGCTCCCGAGCGCAGCGTGGCCATCGTGGCAGGCTGTCCCATTCAAGAAGTGGTTTCTTGAGTTTCCAGTCGACGGGAAATCTTTCGGAGGAGAAGAAGTGATGAAAAAGGCCTTCCTTGCAGGAGCGGCCGTGCTCGCGATGAGCGGCGCGGCCCTGGGCGATGTCTGGAACGAAGTCGGCGACGCCGGCGATCTGCTCAACACGGCGCAGATCACCATCGGCACCGGCAGCCTCGACGCCATCAACGGCGATCACGGCTCGAGCGACGTGGATCTCTACTGCATCCGCATCCTCGATCCGGGTCGGTTCATTGCGACGACCACGGGCGGGACCTCGTTCGACACGCAGTTGTTCCTTTTCGGTGCGGACGGCCGCGGCGTGTCGCACAACGACGACAACCCGAACGGCGGCCTTCAGTCGCGCATTACGGGCCAGTTCGTCACGGCGCCGGGCATCTACTACCTCGCCATCTCTCGCTACAACCGCGACCCGGTCGATGGAGCCGGCGCGCTGATCTGGGCGAACAGCCCCTTCAACGTCGAGCGCGCTCCGGACGGCCCCGGCGCCGCCAACCCCCTCGCCGGCTGGGTGAACAGCAACACCGCGGGCGGCGCGTACACCATCTTCCTCGAAGGCGCGGGCTTCTGCGAAGTCCCCGCTCCCGGCGCTCTGGCCCTGCTGGGCCTTGGCGGCCTGACCCTCGCGGGTCGTCGCCGTCGCCAGGCGTGAGAAGGACTCACACGCCGAACGCAGCCTGAGGCTGCGAGCTTTCGTGCACGACAACACCAGCCGCCCGAGCCTCGGGGTTCGGGCGGTTGTCGTTTTCTCATCATCGCGTCAACGTTGCTTCGGGCCTGCAGCGGATCACTTCTTCGTCCGAAGCCGTTCGGAGCGTTCGGCGTCGCGCGTTTCCTTGGCCTGGTACAGGCGCTGGGCGCCTTCCTCCATTTCGAGGTGTCCCACGGAGGTGTAGTACGTGTGCCCGCGCTGCATGTTCCAATGTTCGGCTTTGAGACCGAGGTCGCCCATGTCCGGCGCTACCTGCTTGACGGAGATGCACTGGGAGGTCGGCCGGCGGACGAAGCCGTGCCGGCTCATCGCCCGGCCCAGCGGCGTCTCCAGTTGCGACCACGCCGCCACCTGATCGCACTTGAGCCGCGTCGCCTCGTGCAGGGCGAAGTCCAGCAGCAGGTCCACCACGTCCTGCCGGCCCGGAACGGCCCAGAGCACATCGACGTAGCAGACGCGCACGTCGAGTTGCGTGACGTTGAGCACGGCGTAGCCGATCACCTGGCCGGCCTCTCGGTAGGCGAAGCACCGGAAGGGCACGGCCTTGTCCGTGAGGAACTTGTAGTTGAGCCAGTCCGGCTCGCCCCAGCCGAAGATGCGCCCGTTCTCCCCAGGCGCTTTCGCGTGCGACCAGAAGCGCGTGAACTCGGGGCCGAATTCGGTGATGGGCGAGACCTCGCCGCTCATCGAGCCGGGCACCTTCCATGATCGCGTGAGCGGACCCGGGAGGATCGAAGCGAGTGCGGCGGACTTCGTCGCCTTGCTCACCATGCCGCGCAGCGAGACCATCTTGACGAGTTTGAGGTCCTCCCAAATGACGGTGTACTTCATGCGCTTGGTGACGAGCGCGCGGAGGTGCGGGGTGGTGATGCTGTAGGTGAGCTTCATCGGGGGCCGGCCGAAGGCCTTCTCCACCTCATCGGTCATGGCGCGGAGAAGGGAGAGGCTGCGGCAGTCTTCGCGGATGGCGGTGTCCTGGTGCTGGTAGATGAGGGAGAGTTCGCCGTCGATGGCGAAGGGGACGGGATTGGCGCCGATGAAGGCGACGAGCTGGCCCTCGTGAAGGGCGACCATGAATCCCAGCGCCGTGCCGTACGGCCCGCCGAAGAACTTCCAATCGAGATAGGACGCCTCGACGTTTCGGCCGAGGCACTCCTTGAGCAGGCGCGGCAACTGGGCCACGTCCTGGCGCGTGAAGGGCCGGATCTCGAGGTCCTTCACTCCGAGCCGCGCGACGGTGCTGCTCTCGCTCGAATCGCTTGACACGCTGAATCTCCCGTGCACTGGGCGGGCTCGACGGCGCCTGATCCTGTGGCCGCCCCGAATCCCGCCCCGGATCATATCGGCCACGTCGATCCGGCCGGAAGGGATGATCTCAGGGAATTGAGGCGTCACCAACCGCGCGGGGAGTACTGCATATAGTTGAGTGCTCCGGCGTGATTCGGGCTGGAGAGCGCGCACGGGGCGTCAATCCACCGACCAGTCTGGCCGATAATGACGATTGCAGGCGCTCGGCTTGGGGATTCCTGCGACTGGTTTGCCGAGTCTGACTGGAGAGTGCGCAGGTGACGGGCGGCAACACTCATCGCAACCGCGTCGTCGTGACGGGCCTGGGGGCTGTGTGCTGCCTCGGTCCGAGCGCCGAGGAGATGTGGCAGGGGCTCCTGGAGGGGCGGTCCGGCATCCGCAAGATCGCCGCGCCGGACTGTCAGGGGTTCGAGATCACCATCGCCGGGGAGATTCCCGACTTCGACCCGCTGGCCCGCCTCGGGCCGCAATGGGCGTACATCGGTGACCGCTTCGCGCAGTTGGGCCTGGCCGCCGCTCTGGACGCGATCGAAAGCGCGGGGCTGGACGCGGCGCGCGGCGACCTGAGCGAGGCGGGGGTCGTGCTCGCCAACGCGCACAACAACGGCGGGCGGGACGCCTGGTCGGGCCACGCGCTGTTCACCTACGAGATGGGGGAGTGGGACCCCGACCGCTTTCTCGATCTCTTCCACACGGTGCTCGACGGCTACAACACGCGCTACGCGCCCTATCCCGTCGAGCAGGATATCTGCTATCGCCAGAGCAGCGACTTCCCGACCCACCTCGTGGCCCGCTATCTTCAGACGAGCGGGCCGCTCTTCACCGTCAGCAGCGCCTGCGTCAGCGGCGCCAAGACCGTCGAGCGCGCCGTGCGCTGGCTGCGGCGGGGACAGTGCGAAGTCGCGCTCGCGGGCGGGGCGGAGTCCGTCGTCGATCCCTGGGGGATCTGGTTCCTCAACGCGATGAAAGCGCTGACGAACTTCAGCCAGGACCCCGAACACGCCAGTCGCCCCTTCGACCGCGATCGCACGGGCTTCGTCCTTTCCGAAGGCGCAGGAGTGCTCGTGCTCGAAACGCTCGAACACGCGCGGCGGCGCGATGCGCCAATCCTCGCGGAGGTGGTCGGAGTGGGCGGGTCCGCCAACGCCAACAGCCTTTACGCCCCCGAGCCGGTCGGCGACGGCGTGGCCGGCGCCATGAAGGCGGCTCTGCGCGATGCGCATCTGGAGCCAGAGAAGATCGACGCCGTTTTTGCCCATGCCACCGCGACGGGTATCGGCGACCCCGCCGAGGCGGACGGCATTCGCATTACGCTCGGCGACCATGCACCCAACGTGGCGGTGACCGCGACGAAGTCGATGATCGGGCACGCCATCGCCGCCGCCGGCGCTCTCAGCGCCATCCAGTGCGTACAGGCGATCCGCGACGGCGTGATCCCGCCGATCAAGAACCTCGATGTCATTGATGAGGCGTGCGCCGGGTTGCACTATGTCCGGGGCCGGGCGGAGCAGCGTCGCCTCGACTATGTGATGAACAACGCCTTCGGCTTCGGCGGCGCGAACGGCTCGAACATCTTCAAGCGGTTCACCGGCTGAGTCAGGCTCGCCGGGCCGCACGGGAGAAGCCGCAATACACTCCGACGGAGGGCGTTGAACTGGTGCGCTTCGCGCAGCCGCGCGGCTCACGAATTGCGCCCCTCGATGTGGAGGCACCAACATGCGCCGAATTCAGTTGACGTTCGCGCTGCTCGCCCTTGCCGCTTTGGCGCTGCCGGCCGCATCGAGTCCGCCGCCGAACGCGGAGGATGGCTCCGTGTCCTCTCAGGCGCAAGGCGCCCCGCTGCGGGGGCCGCGGGTGCGCCTGACCGACGCGCCCGGCGTGTACATGTCGTTCGGCGGCGGCGGTGAGCCGCGCATGGTCCGCGCCAATCTCCGCCTCTACGCCGGGATTCTGCGGCAGATGGACCTGACGCCGGAGCAGCGCCGGGAGGCGGACCTCATCGGGGCGGACTACGCGCAGGCGCTGCGCGAGTTTCAGCAGACGCGCGGCGTGGAGCAGCGCCGCCTTCAGCAGCGCCTGGCGAGGCTGCAGGGAGCCGTCCGGCCGGCGCCGACGGATTCCGCGCCGACCGATCTCCCGCGGCGCGATGCCGTCCAGAACGGCGAGTCGAACCGGCGCGACGCGGAGGTGCGCTCCAATGAAGAGCCTCGGCCCGGCGCGCGGGACGCCGGCCCGCCGCCGCGCCGCGTCCGGGCAGAGGCTTCGCCCGCGCCGGAAGCGCCGTTGCCGCCCGAGAGCGAGGCGGCGATGGGAAGCGCCGAGGCGATCATGGCCCGCCTCGCCGAGATCCGCAGGGCCGTCCCGCCCCAGGAGCCGTACATGATGCGCCTCCACGACCTCCTCACCGAGGAGCAGAAGGCGGAGTTCGAGCAGCGCCTTACCGCGCACCTGCGCGAGCAGGCGGAGATGCGGCTGCAGCAGCGCCTTGCCGCCGCCGGCCGCGACGCGCCCCCGCAGGGAGAGGCGGGCGAGATGATGCAGGGCATGGTCCGCGCCGAAGAGGGGCGCATCGAAATCGACGAGTCGCAACTCACTCCGCCGATGCGAGAGCGCCTTCGCCGCCTGCGCGAAGAGCGCCGCCGCCTGCTCGAGAATCGCGATCGCGTGAATCCGGAGCCGCCGTCGCACGAGGAGATCGAGTTCGAGGATGAGCGGTCATCCGCATCTCGGTCCGGGGGGTAGCCGCAAGGCGGCGGCGTTCGAGGCGCCCGGCAGGTGGTGGTGCGGACGTTCGCCGGCACGAGCGCACAGGCTCGACCGCCCGTATCACCGACCCGCTGCGAGTGTCCGGCGAGGGGTTCTTACGGCGCCGTGATGTCGTCGAGCACCATTTCGCGGTAGCGGACGATCGACCCCTGCATGCCCTCCGGTGGACTTCCATCTTCGCTCATCGGTTGCGTCACCACGACGTCGAAGAGCCGGATGCGCACGACCTTGGTGGACTCATCCACGGAAATGGTGGCGCGCTCGGCATAGAGCAGACCGTCATCGCCGATCACGCGGACGGCCAGGAGTTCCTGCGCCTGCGAGTCGTAGCGCTCCGCGCTCAGTTCCGAGCCTCGCCGCTTCATGCCCTTGAGGAGGGAGGCGACGACGTCGGCCTTGATTTCCGCTGCGGAGCGCGTCTCGCCGCGTTCGCAGCCGGCGAGGCCGGGTCCGAGCAAGGCGAGGACCATCGCTGCGGCGATGATCCGCACGGAGCAGATGCTGGTGATGCGCATGACGATGCCTCCGACGCGGCGCAGCGCGCTTCATCGATCTCTATCGGCCGGTTGCCGGCTCAAGTTTGGCGAATCTGCGGGCATGAAGGCGCAGGGTTCGGGGCGGGGGGAAGCGGCGGTTGAGTTGACGCGGGCGATGGATCGCGCTTATCGTCATGGCATGAACCCAGCGGTCGGCCATGTCGCCACGGACGCCGATCGGGAGAGAACGAGCATCAGGGCGCGGCCCGGTTCAGCGAGTGGTCTTCTGCTCCGCACACTCGTCCCGGCCGTGCCTGAAACACCAGGCGTGTGCGTCATCGTCGATGGCGCACACGCTTTTGCATTGGGCGCCCTGGCGCCGCGGGTCATGCCGCGATGAGCGAATCGCCGGGGCAAGTCGATCCTCTGGGCGCTGCGGCCGTCGAGATGGTGCGAAGCGGGATGGTCGTCGGCCTGGGCACGGGCCGCGCCGCGAGCCGCGGCATTCGCTCGCTCGCGCAGCGCGTGTGCGACGGGCGGTTGAAGATCACCTGCGTCGCCACGAGCCGGCGCAGTGCGGAACTGGCGCTGTCGCTGGGACTCGATGTCGTTCCGATGCGCGACGTGGAGCGCGTCAATGTGCTCTTCGACGGAGCCGACGAAGTCGAGCCGGGTCTCGCCATGACCAAGGGCGCCGGGGGCGCGATGACGCGCGAGAAGATTGTCGCCGACGCCGCCGACCTGCGCCTCTACCTCGTGGACGAGAGCAAACTCGTCCGGCGCCTCGGCGAGCGGTTTCCGCTGCCCGTCGAGGTGCTCGAGTTCGGCCTGGCTTCGACGAGTGCGGCGCTGCGGGGCCTCGGCCTGACGCCCAAGACGCGCCTCGCCGGCGCTTCGGGCGAGCCGTATCTCACTGACGAAGGGAATCTCGTTCTCGACTGCGCCTATGGGGAGACGGCGCGCGGCGACCTGCTTGAACTGACGCGGGCCATCGACGCGGTTTCCGGCGTCGTCGGCCACGGCCTGTTCGTCACTCAGGCGGACGTGGTGCTCATCGAAAGCGCCGACGGGAAGCGCCTCGAGCGCCGAGAGCGGGGCTGAACCGCAACTCGTTGCGCCGTTGTTGCGCGCGGCGCGAGGAGTGGCCGATAGGCTCCCCCATTCCCGTTCTTCCTGGAGGCGTCCATGCACTGCCGCACCATTCCCGCCGCCCTGTGCCTTGCGCTCTTTCCTCCTGCCGGCGCAACTGCGGATGATGCCTGGCTTGAGGTGAGTCACAAGGCGAGTTCGACGCTGGTCAATCCCGCCACCGGCGAGAAGACCCTCGTTCTCGATCCGCTGCCGCATCCGATGGGGATTCTCTCGCCCGACGGCAAGCGCGTGGCGTTCATCGCGACCGAGCCGGGTTCCGACCGGCACACTGATCTCTTCGTCGCCGATGTCGATCTCACGCAGCCTTCGGGCAAAGCGAACATCCGCCGCCTGACGACGAACCAGGACCGGCCGACGAATCCGCGCTGGCTGCCGGAGGATCGCGGCCTTGTCTTTCTCGCCGGCGAGGGGTCGCAGACGCGGGCGTGGTTCGTTTCGCTCACCCCCGAGACCAAGCCGCACCCGCTCAGCGATCCTCGCTATCGCGCCTGCGACCTCTCCGTCGCCGCGAATGGCGATGCGGCCTATCTCCTGCACAAGGGCAGCAAGCACAAGCAGCAGTTCATCGACCTCGTGATTCAGTCGCCGTCGGAACTGGCGGCTCGAAGCGCCGCCGGCCTGCGCAAGCGCGTGCCGCTGCGCGATGAACACATCTCCGGCTACGCCATCAGCCCCGACGGCACGACGCTGGCGTGGAGCGGGCTGGGTTCGCTCTTTCTCGTGACGCTCGCAACCGGCGAGTCGCGCGAGATTCCGCTGCACGCCGTTCACCCGCAACTGGGCAATCACACAGCGCATGACATCGCCTGGCGGCCGGATGGAAAGGTGATCGCGATCCGCTGCGGCTTCCTCGGCGGCGTGCTGGTGATGCCGGACGAGGACGGCGTGTCGAGACCGCCGAAGATGTTCGCGCCGGACAAGATTTTCTTCGTGCCCGTCGAGTGGACGCCGGAGCCCGGATCGCTGCAGGTTGCAGAGAACGGCGCCGCGCCCGCTCCCTTCGGCGGCGAGGCGGAGAATGAGCCGCCGCCCGCCGGTGATGAGCGCAGGCCGTGGTGGATCGGCGATCTGCCCGAGCACGTTCTGGGTCTGAACTGGATCAGCGCGGAGGAGGCGAAGAAACGCGCTGAATCGTCGGGTCAGTGACGCGAAGCCCTGCCCGATCGGATCGGCCGCCGCGATCCCGCGTTTA
>JBDIVQ010000034.1:0-31337 GCA_039794345.1 Phycisphaerae bacterium
CGACGGCTCATGGAAACTGCGCAAGGTAAAGAATCCGACGGATGAGCAGAAGGCGGCATACGAGAGTTGGCTCGGGCAGGAGTGGTGAGGCGCACACTGCCTCGCCGCACACTGCCTCGCCGCACACCGCCTCGCCGCACACCGCGCTGCGCCACCAGACGCAGTGCCAAACGAAGCAAAGCCCCGGCACTCCGTGCCGGGGAAGACGGCCATCGTATGATCCCCCATGCACAGGCTGCTGATTGCACTCGCGATGCTGCTTCTCTGCGGCCCGATCGTCATGAGCGCTCAGGTGGCGCCCCCTACCACGGAGCAGGTCATGGGCGCGCCAGCGCCGCCGACGCGGACGATCACGCTGCGCGATGAGTGCAACGTCGTCGATGTCCTGTGGAGTGCGGACTCTTCGCGGGCGTATGCGTCAATGGAGGTCACGGCCGTGGACGTCTGGCCCCTGCTCGTGCGAGCCTGGCCGGAGATCATTGTCGGCTCGACCGGACTTTTTCTCGCGATTGTTCTTGCGCGGATGCTCTGGAAGCGCTGGCGGCGGCGGCGCATCGTGGCCATCGGCGAGCCGCACTGCGCCCGATGCTCCTACCAGTTGACGGGGCGCACCGAGGCGAAAGTGTGTCCCGAGTGCGGACAGCCGCTTGAGCCCGGCCGCATCATCATCGGCCGTCCGCTGCGGCGCTGGCCCGTCGCGCTGGCCATGACGATGCTCGTGCTTATCGCCGGCGCGTACTACGTCGGCCGAAACCGCGTGCCGCGCGACGGCGCGGCGTCGCGCTGGCTGCACTGGCCTTCGACACACCTGTGCAACTGGGCCACGAAGCACCAGCACTGGAGCCTCACCTCGCCGCGCGCCACGTTCGTGCGCATCGTCGAAATCGATCCGGCGACGGGAAGCGTGCTGCGCACCATCTTCAATTCGCCCTCACGCAGGCGCGACGGACTGAAGTGGAGCGCCCGGGCCCATCCGGGAACTGCTCCCGACCGATTCTTCCTGACCGCTTCGACAATCGCGGCGGAGATTGAAATCCCGACCGGCAGGATCATTCGCGAGTACCGACTGCCGCCCGACTATGCCGATCCGAAAACCCGCCTGTGCGACATTGCATTGCATCCCTCGCGCCCGTTGCTCTATGCGTATGTGGACTACCAGATCGTCGGCGCATGGGATCTCGACACTGGCGAGTGGTCGGAGTTGGCGGCATTCCCTGCTCGCAGCGAGTATCTGATGTACTCGCTCTTCCCGCTTGCCGCCGCCGATACGGTGATTCTGCGACGCGCTCTTGACCGCCGGGCCGCTGATTCGGGCTTCGACCTGATTGACCTCAACACGCTAAAGATACTGCTGGCGCACCGCGAAGCGAAGCAGGACCTGAACCAGACGATTGGCGTGGCTGACGATGCGCTGCTGCTGACATTCAGCGAGTTCATGGGCGTGAAGTCGCGCCTGGTCGACGAACAGACGATCCTGCGCTGGTCGCCGGGCCAGACTGATCCCGCGCCTCTGATGACAATCCCGCTGCGGCGCATCGGGAGAATCGAGTCCGGCGCCTCCGGCCGCGTGTACCTGAGTGGCTACCCCATCGCAGCCGGACGGGCATTTCCGATTGTCGCGGTGTTCGACGCGTCCGCCGGCGAATACCTGCCTCCGCTTCAGACTCCGATGAACGCCGACATGATCCTGTCCGTCTCCCCGGACGAGCACTGGGCGATCACCAGGCATCCCGAGCCGACGCGCGATCCCGCCCTGTTCATCTTCGACCTTCACGCCATCCACGGCCCGCGCGGCGAGCCGTGATTCAACTCACATTCGCGTGCTGTGCAACACAAAGCCCCGGCACTTCCGTGCCGGAGAGGATGCGCCGCGCAACACAAAGCCCCGGCAGAGGACTGCCGGGGCTTTGAATCGCGTCGATCGCTCATCGCGCAGCACTCAGCGCTCAGCGGCGCGACGCGCCTCTACTGCCAGTTCGCCTTGAAATCGCGGATCGCCGCGTTCAGCTTCTCCGTCAGTTCATCATTGAACGCCTTCTTCGCGGCGAGTTCATCGCGGACCGCCTTGCCGCCGGCGTGCATGTACTCGATGAGGTCGCGTTCGAAGCGAGGCACGTCGGACTTCTTCACGTCGTCGAGGTAGCCCTTCGTGCCCGCGAAGATGGAGATGATCTGGTCGATGACGTCCATCGGCACGAACTGCGGCTGCTTGAGCAGTTCCACCATCGCCGCCCCTCGGTCGAGTTGGCGCTGCGTCGCCTTGTCCAGTTCCGTGCCCAGTTGGGCGAAGGCTTCGAGTTCGCGGTAGGCGGCGAGGTCGAGCCGCAGCGAGCCGGCGATCTGCTTCATCGCCTTGATCTGCGCGTTGCCGCCCACGCGGCTGACTGAGATGCCGACGTTGATGGCGGGGCGCACGCCGGCGAAGAAGAGGTCAGGCTCGAGGTAGATCTGCCCGTCGGTGATGGAGATGACGTTGGTGGGGATGTAGGCCGACACGTCGCCTTCCTGCGTCTCGATGACGGGGAGCGCGGTGAGCGAACCGCCGCCGTTCTCATCGGAGAGTTTGGTGGCGCGTTCGAGGAGTCGGCTGTGGAGGTAGAAGACGTCACCGGGATAGGCCTCGCGGCCCGGCGGGCGGCGCAGGAGGAGCGACAACTGGCGGTACGCCGTGGCCTGCTTGCTCAAGTCGTCGTAGATGCACAGGACGTGCTTGCCCTGCCACATGAAGTACTCACCCATGGCGCAGCCGGCGTACGGGGCGATGTACTGGAGCGGCGCCGGATCGGAGGCCGAGGCGTTGACGACGATTGTGTAGTCCATCGCGCCGTGCTTCTTGAGCGTCTCCACCACGCCCGCCACCGTCGATTCCTTCTGGCCGATGGCGACGTAGATGCAGATGACCGCGTCCTTCGTGCCCCAGAACCTCTTCTGGTTGATGATCGTGTCGATGGCGACGGCCGTCTTGCCCGTCTTGCGGTCGCCGATGATCAGTTCGCGCTGCCCGCGTCCGATGGGGATCATCGAGTCGATGGCCTTGATGCCGGTCTGGAGGGGCTGGTGGACGGGCTGTCGCTCGGCGATGCCGGGGGCGACGATGTCGAGTTTGCGCGTGGCGCGGGCGTTGATCGCCGGACCTCCGTCAACCGGCTGGCCGAGGGGGTTGACGACGCGGCCGAGCAGTTCTTCGCCCGCGGGCACTTCCAGCAGTCGCCCGGTCGAGCGCACGGTGTCGCCTTCGCGGACTTTGAGGTAGTCGCCGAAGATCACGGCTCCGACGGTGTCCACCTCGAGGTTCATCGCCTGGGCCATGACCGGGCCCTCGCCCGTCTCGATCTCGAGCAGTTCCGCCGCCATGGCGCTGCTCAGGCCGTAGATCCGCGCGATGCCGTCGCCGACTTCCATGACCTGCCCGACATCGCTGACTTCGAGCCGGTCGGTGAATTGCTCGATCTCGCGCTTGATGACGCTGGTGATTTCGTCGGTTCTGATCTTCACGTCTGGTCCTCGCTTGGCTGTCGGCCCTGGGCCGGCGGCCTGTCATCGGCCGCGTGTTGAGAGTCCAATGTCGGGCGCGGCGCCTGGCGCGCCGGGGAGCCCGTTCAATCCTGGATGAGGGCGTCGGCGCGCCCGCGCACCGCCTCGGCCCCGCTGGTGTTCAAAGATTCGCGGATGCGCCCCAGCCGGGTCGCCACCGACGCGTCGATCATGCGGTCGCCCACGCGGAGTTTCAGCCCGCCGATCAGGTGGTCGTCCACGCGGTTGCGCAGCACCGCCTCCTTGCCCAGCGCCTCGCTCACCCGGCGCTTGACGACTTCGGCGAGATCGGCATCGAGCGGGCGGGCGCTGTAGACCTCGACCTCGACGCGGCCGGTGCGCTCCCAGAGGAGTTGCGTGTAGGCCTGGCTGATGCCCTCGATCTGATCCAGCCGCCCCTTTCTGTTGAGGACGAGCAGGAAGCGGAGCACAAGGTCAGAGACCAGCCCGTCGCCGAAGATCCGCCGCAGGGCCTGGTCCTTGTCGGCGGCGCCGACGATGGGCGTGCGAAGGAACTCGCGAAAGAGCCGGTCGGCGCGCGCCGCGGCGGCGACCTCGGCGAGTTCCAGTCCGATGGTTTCGCAGTGGGGCAGCCCGCCATCCGCCTCCGCCAGTTCAAAAAGGCTTGCGGCGTAGGTGCGCGTCAGGGAGTTGATGTTCGATTTGCTCGCCGTGCTCATGAATGCCGTGTCCTCATCTTCGCCCGCCTCGATCACACGCCGGCCCGTTCAGTCTCTGTTGCGGCCCAGCGAGCCGATCTGCGCCAGCGACTCCTCCACGAGGCGTGCGTGGTCCGCCGGCCGGATCTCGCGGTGGAGGATTCGTCCGGCGATCTGCGTCGAGAGCATCGCCGTCTCGTTGTACAACTCGGTGAGGGCGGCTCGCTTGGCGGCTTCGATCTCCTCCTTGGCTTTGTTCTTCATCGCGGTGAGTTCGGTCTCGTTCTTCGCGCGGAGTTCATCGGCCACGCGTTGCGCGTCCGCCCGCGCCTGCTGAATCATGGCGCTCGACTCAGCGCGGGCCTTGGCGAGTTCGCGCTGGTATTCCTCGAGGGCGCGGGTGGCCTGGGCGCGGGCGTTCTCCGCCGACTCGATTTCGGTGCGGATCTTCGTCTCGCGATCGTTGAGGCCCTTGAGGATCGCGCCCCACGCCATCTTCTTGAGGAGGAAGAAGAGGAGAAAGAACATGAGGATCGCGGCGACCATCGCCGGTACGGCCGTCTCGGGGCGTGCGAGCAGTTCGGCGTTCGCCCCGCTTCCGCCTTCCTCCGCCGGCGCGGCCAGCGCCACCGACGCCAGGGTGAGCGGCAGTGTGGCGAGCAGGCTGTTGAGCAGTTTCGTCATGGACGTTTTCCCAGGTTGGCTGAACTGTGAATCAGAACGGGTCCGGACTTGTCACCGACGGGGCGGGGGATGAAGATCGGCGCGGCCGGTCCTCATCCCCGACCCCGGCCAGCGGCCAGGGTCGGAATGGACCATCCAACTCCGCCGCTTCAGAGCACGAACACGCCGAGCAGAAGGACGACCACGCCGAAGAGCGTGGCGCCTTCAACGAAGGCGGCGGAAAGAACCATCGCGCCGTTGATGTCCTTGGCCGCTTCCGGCTGCCGGGCGATCGACTCGACCGCCGAAGAGCCGATGTTGCCGATTCCCTTGCCGCCGCCGATCACGACCAGGCCCAGGCCCAGGCCCAGACCGACGAACTTGAGCCCGCCGTCGGGGAACATGGTCGCCCCCGGCGCGCCGAACGCCGCCGTCCCCGCGAGAGCGCAGACGGCGATGATCGCCGTTCCGACGATCATCATCAACTTGCTGACTGTCATGTGAAGCACTCCATACGCTGTTGACACGGCAAGATCGTGTCGCATTCGGGTCTACCCTCGCGGGCACGGACCGGACTCCTTGCTCGACCAGCCTCGACCCATTATTCCGCTTCAGCGAGACGGCTCACGTCTCGAGCGCCAGTTCCGGCGTGATGCTCAACTCCGAATAGTCGGGGATGTTCTTGTGATCGTGGCCATGCTCGTGCTCGTGTTCATGGTGCTGGAACATGCTGATGAACATCGTCGTCAGAAACGTGAACACGAACGCCTGAATGAACGCCACGAGCAATTCGAGCACGCCGATGAGCGTCGCAAAGATGATCGAAGGAACCGAGATCAGCACCCCGCCGACGGGCCCCACTCCGTTCCACGCCATCGAGCAGAAGCCCAGCAGCGCCGAGAGCATCACGTGACCCGCTGTCATGTTCGCAAAGAGACGAACCATCAGCGCAAAGGGCTTGGCGATCAGGCCGATGATCTCGAGCAACGCCATGAGCAGCGCCAGCGGGAACTTCGTTCCCAGCGTGAGGTGCTCGATGAACCCCATCACTCCCAGCGAGGAAATCCCCGAGCCGATGATGATGATGATGGCGATGAGCGCCAGGGAGAAGGTGACGGCGATGTTGCCCGTCGCCGTGCCACCGATGCCGTGAAAGTGCGAAGCCGTGCCTTCCTTCGTCAGATCCTGGAAGAGCACCAGCGGACCGAGACGCATCGCGTGCCCCTCGTCGCCGGCTTCTTCATGGCTCGCCGCCTCGCGCGTCGGGGAGGCGTGATTCGAAGCGTCGCCGTTCACCGCATGCTCATCGATCTCGACGTGGGCCGCCGCCTCGTGCGACCGGTTGATCACGCCGTCAAAGAGCAGCGCGGTCGCGTCGAGCAGGGGCACCATCCCCAGCAGGTTGTTGAAGAGGATGAAGAAGAAGACCGTCCAGAGGAAGGGCATGAACTTGTCCGTGTTCTTCCCCAGCGCCGGACGGGCCACGTCCTGGCGGAAGAAGACGCACAGCACTTCGATCAGGTGGGGGAGTGTGCCCTTGGTCACGTAGTCATGGCTCGTGCCCGTCTTGCCCGTCTCGATGGCCCGAGCGGCGCGGGGGAGCAGCCACAGCATCAGCCCCGACACGACAAGCATCATGAGAATGTGATTGGTCAGAATCGCATACCCATTGGGCAGACTGAGAATGGGATAGTCGTAGTTGTGGTGCAGCGGATCATTGCCCGCGAGCACCATCATCGGACCCGCCGTCAACCACTCGGGAATCACGCCGAGGCCTCCGCGAAGGGCGTTCGAGTTGAGTTGCCGGAGGACGCACCGCCCCGGCCGCTTGAATCAGGCGCTGCAAGGATGCGGCGGCGAATCGCCACCGCGCTCATCGGCTGGCACACGGCGAAGGCCGCGAGCAGCGCCACGAAAACCGCAATCGGATCAAAACCCGCGACCAGCACCAGCGCCAGTCCGCCTCCCACCATCACCGTGAAGTGAATGGCGATGTTCGTCATCATCACGCGCAGCGCCTGGAGGGGGTCGAGCGAGACCTTCTGAAGCGACCAGTGCGCCTGAAGGATGAAGATCAGGCCGGCGATCAGCCCCGGACCCGCCGCTTCGTACCATGCCGCGCCGGCGAGGAGCATGGTCGCCGCCGTGCTCAGCGCGGCGGCCAGGACGACCAGCCCGGCCATCAGCCCCAGCGTTCGTCTCCCTTGATGTTCAGCGCCCTCGTGTGTCACTCGAACCATTCTTCTGCCTGCGAGGCGGGTCCTGAAAGCCCATCGCCTTCTTGATTGCGTTGTAGAGTCCGCCCACGACCCCGAGAATCGTGCCGGTTATCGTCAACACCGGAAACCAGCCCAGCCAGCGATCAAATCCGTACCCGAGCAGCCCCAGCCCCAGTATCGAGGCCAGCATCTCCAGCCACAGGCCCGACAACGCCCAGAGACTCACCGACGAGCCGCTCCGAGGTCGGCGAGCCTGATCTTTCGGGCCGGACTCGTCCATCATCCCGGCCCTCGCTGCGTGCCTTTTTTCACGATCCCACCGGAGTGGCGGGAACAATAGCCGACCCCCGTGCCATCCGCCACTGCCATTTGCCTGCCCTTTCCCCCTTCAGACGCGATTTTACGGAACCGCCCCGACCGACCGCCCGATCATTACCGTGGGCCTCTATCCTCCACAAGGGGCGGCCCGCACACCGCCCCGCCGCACCCGCGCCGACGGTCCCGCCCTGACCAGTCCGACCGACCGACGGGGGTCGATTTGACGGCTCGTGCCGCCGACGAAGGCAGCCCCATGGTTCTCAAGATCGAACAGGATCACCAACGCTTCCGCGGCATCGTCAAGGGCCGCATCCGCAAGGACCTGCGCAAGTTCCTCCAGCGCGGCGAACTCATCGGCAAAGAGGGCCGCCGCTACGTCTCCATCCCCGTCTACGACATCGACATCCCCACCTTCCGCTACGGCGACAACTCCGAAGGCGTCGGCGCCGGTCCGGGCGGTGAGGGCGACGCGGCCGGCCAGCCCGGCACCGGTCAGACCGCCGGCGGCGAGCAGGAAGGGAAACACATCCTCGAAGTCGAAGTCGGCCTCGACGAACTCGCCGACATCCTCGGCGAGGAACTCAAACTCCCACGCATCGAGCCGCGCGGAAAGCACAACATCACCGCCGTCAAGGACAAGTACTCCGGCATCCGCTCCACCGGACCCGAGTCCCTCCGCCACTTCAAGCGCACCTACCGCGAAGCGCTCAAGCGGCAACTCATGCTCGGCCTCTATGACCCGGAAAACCCCGTCATCGTCCCCATCCGCAAGGATGTCCGCTACCGCTCGTGGCGCGAAGTCAAGAGCCCGCAGAGCAACGCCCTCATCCTCTACATGATGGACGTCTCCGGCTCGATGGGCGATGAACAGAAAGAACTCGTCCGCCTCGAATCCTTCTGGATCGACACCTGGCTGCGGCGCAACTACGAGGGCATCGACAGCCGCTACATCATCCACGACGTCACCGCGCGCGAGGTCGATCGAGACACGTTTTACCGGGTCCGCGAGGACGGCGGGACGCGCATCAGCAGCGCCTACAGACTCGCCGATGAACTTCTCGCCGCCAAGTACAACCCGGCCGACTGGAACATCTACCTCTTCCACTTCTCCGACGGCGACAACTCCTCGGAAGTGGACAACCGCCTGTGCGTCGAAGTGCTCAACGAGAAACTCCTGCCGCGCTGCAACATGTTCGGCTACTGCCAGGTCGCCAGCGCCTACGGCTCGGGGAACTTCATCAACATCCTCCACGAAGCCTTCCCGCGCCGCGGCGATGTCCACCGCGACGAGAAACTCGTGACGAGCAAGGTCAACGACAAGGACGGCATCTACGACTCCCTCAAGACCTTCTTCGGCGCGGGCAAGTGAAGTCATTCACCGCGGAGAGCGCAGAGGACTCGGGATTGTCGCAGAGCGATCCGGCGCTCGCACTCTGTGTGTGCGGGTGGCATCGATCGCCGCCGCTCCGGGCGGAGATCGATGGCGAACGTGCAGGCGCGAGCGACGGCCCTTGCCCACCGCACTGCACTCTCGCTCAGAGCCGCGAGCGTGCAGTGGCACCCTCTTGATTCACGACCGCGCGGGTGCCATCGATCGCCGCCGCTCGGGGCGGAGATCGATGGCGAACGTGCAAGCGCGAGCGAGAGCCCTTGCCCTCCGCACTGCACTCTCGCTCAGAGCAGCGAGCGTGCAGTGGCACCCTCTCGATTCACAACCGCGCGGGTGGCATCGATCGCCGCCGCTCCGGGCGGAGATCGATGGCGAGGGTGCAAGCGCAAGCGACGCTCCTAGCCTTCTGCACTGCACTCTCGCTCAGAGCAGCGAGCGTGCAGTGGCACCCGTTTGATTCACAACTGCACACCCCTGCCCCCGCCGCACTGCACTCTCGCCCAGAGCAGCGAGCGTGCAGTGGCACCCTGCGCAGATGCGGGTGGCATCGATCGCCGCCGCTCCGGGCGGAGATCGATGGCGAACGTGCAGGCGCGAGCGACGGCCCTTGCCCCTCGCACTGCACTCTCGCTCAGAGCCGCGAGCGTGCAGTGGCACCCTCTTGATTCACGACCGCGCGGGTGCCATCGATCGCCGCCGCTCCGGGCGGAGATCGATGGCGAACGTGCAGGCGCGAGCGACGGCCCTTGCCCCTCGCACTGCACTCTCGCTCAGAGCCGCGAGCGTGCAGTGGCACCCTCTTGATTCACGACCGCGCGGGTGCCATCGATCGCCGCCGCTCCGGGCGGAGATCGATGGCGAACGTGCAAGCGCGAGCGAGTGCCCTTGCCCCTCGCACTGCACTCTCGCTCAGAGCCGCGAGCGTGCAGTGGCACCCGTTTGATTCACAACTGCACACCCCTGCCCCTCGCACTGCACTCTCGCTCAGAGCCGCGAGCGTGCAGTGGCACTCTCTCGATTCACAACTGCGCGGGTGGCATCGATCGCCGCCGCTCGGGGCGGAGATCGATGGCGAACGTGCAAGCGCGAGCGAGAGCCCTTGCCGTCCGCACTGCACTCTCGCTCAGAGCAGCGAGCGTGCAGTGGCACCCTCTTGATTCACAACCGCACACCCCTGCCCCTCGCACTGCACTCTCGCTCAGAGCCGCGAGCGTGCAGTGGCACCCTCTCGATTCACAACCGCGCGGGTGGCATCGATCGCCGCCGCTCTGGGCGGAGATCGATGACGGCGTGCAGGTGCGGCCCGACGGGTTGTGCGCCATTGCCCTCCGCACTGCACTCTCGCCCGGAGCGGCGAGCGTGCAGTGGCACCCTGCGCGGAGGCGGGTGGCATTGATCGCCGCCGCTCTGGGCGGAGATCGATGGCGAACGTGCCAGCGCGAGCGAGAGCCCTTGCCCTCGCACTGCACTCTCGCTCAGAGCAGCGAGCGTGCAGTGGCGCCCGCTGCGCGTGAATCGAAGAACTGCTACAGCGCCAGCGTTTCGCGGAGGGTGCGGATGCGATCGCGCTGGGCGAGGAAGGCCTGGTGGTACCACTGGACGGCGGCGTCGAAGGCGGCAGGGTCGCGCTGCTCAATGGCCGCGCGGAGGCGCGGGAGCATCCAGGCGCCGTAGCCCGAGTCAGCATCCGTCGCCGCCCAGGCGTTGCGGTACCACGGGCGGTCGGGCAGTCCTTCGCGATCCAGCCAGAAGCGCTCGAGCATGAGCAGCGCGCGGTTGATGCGGTCGATGGTCGGCGCCTCCTGACGTGCGACGATCGCGGGCGAGTGGAGCAGGCGCATGAGGAGGTCCGCCTCGTGCTGGTAGGCCCGGGCCGCGTCGAGGATCGGTGCGAACTGCGGCAGCGTCGGCGCGTCGGCGTCGGCGTTGTCGGTCTCGTTGCTCGGGAAGCCGAGCGAGCGGGCGCGTCCGCTCAGGGCCGCGAGGTGCGCGGGGAGATCGACGGCGTAGCGGCTGATGTCCAGCGCCTGGATGGGGGCGTTGGCGAGTCGGGCGGCGGCAAGCGCGGTCATCTGGGTGATGAGTCGCGCGCTGGCGTAGTCGTCGCCGACGCAGCGGCGGTACCAGGTGAGGCTTTCGTAGTTGGAATGGTAGGAGTGGCCGGCCGCGCCCCCGGCGCCGAGCGAGGCGGAGGGAATCCCGAGCAGGCAGTAGAAGGCGACGTGGTCCGACCCGCCGCCGAGATCGCCCAGCCGAGGCTCGTCGGTGGTCGTCGCGGCCTGCGAGCGGCGCAGCCAGGCGTCGTAGACGGTCTCCGCGGTTTCGCCGTCGCGCGTCGGCTGGCGGACGTAGCGGGCCGCGTCGATGAGGAGGGTCTTGAGCGTGGGCGCGGCGGCGGCGGAGAAGTCGAGGCCCATCGAGGCCATGTCGAGGTTGAAGTAGGCCAGGGCGCTGGTGTTGAGCATGAGAGCGCGGGCTTCGGCCCATTCCGTCGAGCCGATGATGCCGAACTCCTCCGCGCCCCAGCAGGCGAAGAGGATGGAGCGCCGCGGTCGGCGTCCCGCCTGTGCGAGTCGGGCAAAGCAGCGGGCCGCTTCGAGCACGGCGATGGTGCCGCAGTTCGGATCGCCGGCGCCGAAACCCCACGCGTCGTGGTGGGCGCCGATGATGACGCGGTCGGTGGGCCAGTGCGAACCGGGGAGGGTGGCGATGATGTTCCACGTCTTCATCAGCCGGCGCTCCTGGTGCACCTGCACGCGGACGCGCAGGGCGGCGCCGCCGGTGAGTCGATAGTCGCAGGGCAGAGCGCCGACCCAGGGCGGCGGAGCGGCGTCGCCCGTCATGCGCGCCAGAATCTCCTCCGCCGCGCCGTAGCCGATCGGCTGGACGGGGATTTCCGGCAGGGCGACATCGCGCGGATCGAGGCGCTCGGCGCCCTCTTCGGCCGGCTCGAAGGGGGTGAGCGGATCGCCGGGGTAGTCGAGGGTGAGGATCGAACCGCGCTGGATGTAGGTCTCGTTTGCCCAGCCGCCCGCTGGGTAGACGGGTCCGCGTGCGAATCCGCCGTCCTGGGGATCGGTGAAGAGGAGCAGGGCGGCGGCGCCTGCCTGCTGGGCGTATTTCGCCTTGAAGCCGCGGTAGTTGCCGCCGTAGCGCGCAAGGACGATCTTGCCGGTGCAATCGACGCCGAGGTCGCGCAGGACGGCGAAGTCCTCCTTTGTGCCGTAGTTGGCGTAGACGACTTCGCCGATCGCTTCGCCGCTGGCGCTGTACGCGTTCCAGCCGAAGGTCAGATCGGGGTGGGAGGTGTAGGGATCCTCATCAAGCGGCTTCTCGATGATCGGAAGGTCGAGCGGCGCGGGGGCGACGATGGAGACCGCCGCGCTTACGGGGGCGGCCAGGTAGACTTCGATTTCGTGGCGCTCGACGTTGAGGCCCATTTCGCGGAAGGCGGCTTCGAGGTGGTCGCAGACCTCGCGGTCGCCCGGCGTGCCGGCGACGTGTGGCCGGGAGGAGGTGAGGTCGTGCCAGCGGCGGAGTTGCTCGGGGGAGACGGCGTCGCGCAGGGCGGCTTCGTACTCGAGTTGGACGGAGCGGTCGTCATAGCCGTAGCACGCGATGGTGCGGTCGCCTTCCGCGGGTTCGCGGGGAGGGTCGCCGATCAGGCCGGCGGCGAGCAGCGCGCCGAGTGCGGCGGCGGCGCACGCAGGTCGGATGAAAGTCGAGCATGTCGGCAAGGGGAATCTCCGGGCGATCGGGCGTTGAGCCTCGAACCATACTCGCGCCGGCGGCCGCGGGCGGCGGGTGGAACGGCGCGATAGGATACCCCGATGCAAGGAGGCGACCTTCATGGAGGATGAAGCCCGGCATGTGGCCTGACCACCTTCCTCCGGAACTCGCCGCCGACGACACCCTCGGCGACCGCTTCGCGTTGCTGCTCCGCGAGGCGTGCGGCGGGCGTCTCGGCCCCATCGCGTGGTTCCGAACCGACTGGCAGCGCGGCGGCGCCCGCACCGGCCGCAGCACGTTCCGCAGCGATGATGGAACGGAAGCGCCCGTGGTGGTGAAGGTCCCGGTGGGCCCGACCGAGTTGCTGTGGAACAAGCGCCTCCAGCCCGATGAGCGTGATCCCTACGGGATCACGGCCCGCCTCTATGCGAGCGGCGAAGCGCTGGGCGATTATGACCTGGCGTGGATGGTGATGGAGCGGTTTCCGGAAGGGCCGCTCTTCGGCCTCAAGCGCACCGATGCGATCGACCTGATGGCGGACGCGGCGGCGCGCTTCTACTGGCGGGCGGCGAAGTTCCCCGCCACCGAGCCGCAGCGCCGCGAGCCGTGGGACCAGCACTTCGAGCGCGCCCGGCAGCAGTGCCAGACGAACAACCTGCCGGAGAAGCAGCGCTGGAACACCCTCCTGCGAACGGCGCAGAAGTCGCTCGAAGGCTGGGTGACGGAGTGGCGCAGCCGCTCGACCGGGGAGTGGTGCCACGGCGACCTGCATCCCGCCAACGCGATGTCGCGCTCGAATCGGCCCGAAGACCCGGCGATGCTCATTGACCTGGCCGAGGTGCGGCCGGGGCACTGGCTCGAAGATGCGGTTTATCTCGAGCGCCTCTACTGGACGAAGCCCGAGCGCCTGGCCGCCACAGCGCCGGTGAAACTCATCGCCCGCAAGCGCATCGAGCGCGGCCTGAAGAATGAAGAGAACATCCCGCGCCTCGCCGACATCCGGCGGCTGCTCCTGGCGGGATCGGCGCCGGCCTTTCTGCGCACCGAGGGCAACCCCATCGTTCTCAAGGCGACGCTGGATGTGCTCGAAGAGACGCTCCGGCGCCTCGCCTGACCGGTCCCGGGCGCATCACCAGTTCGGCTCGGCGAGAATGCTGAAGGTGCGCTTCTCGTAGCCCCCGTAACTGATTCCCGTCAGCGTGACGCCGCGGTTCACCTGGTAGACGAGGTAGAGTTCCTGCCTCTTCGAGCGGCTCAGCGGGGGAATGTTGTTGAGGTTCTTGAACTGGCGCGAGAGGTCGATGTTGATCTCGAGGGTCTCGTTGTCGAGATCCTTGTAGTAGTAACCGACCGGCCAGTAGGTCTTGCCGATGTTGTCGTGGAGCAGCGGGGCCGGCACGAACTTGTCGCGGTCAGCGCTCGAGACCGGCTTGAGCGGAAACGCCGACTCCGATCCCACGTCCACCTTGACGACGACCGCATCCCCCTGCGCCGCAACCTTCTCCAGCCGAAGCACGGGCGAGGCGATGAAGGAGTTGTACTGCTCCTTCGTGAAGACCTGCCGGCCGCTGATGATCCGTCGCGGGCTCTCGTCGGTGAGCGTCAGTTTGCTCGCCATCGTGCTCACAAGGCGGCCGGGGAAGCGGTCGTCAAGCGCGATGAAACTGGTGTCGGCGATAGGAGTTCCCGGCTGATCGGTGGGGACGACGTAGCGGGCCTCTTCGACGTCCGCGCTCGACCCGCCCGAGTTGCCGCAACTGACGAGGACGGTCGGGAGGGCGCTCAACACGCCGGTGAGGATCAGTGCGATGGCGGGCTGCTTCATGAGCGGCTCACTTTCCGTGAATATTCGCTGGCGTGCGCTCGGCTCCACCGGCCGCGCGCCGTTCCGACGGTGCCGCCGGCATCCAGCGACCTCCGAGGAACATGATAGGCTCCGGCGGGGCGCCCCGGCCGCCCGACTCGGCAGCGCGCTGGCTTGACGGGCGAGCGGCGGGGGGTGCGCATCGGGCGCTACGCGGGAACGGGTCGCGGCGCCAGGCCACCCGCCAGTTCCCGCACGAAGGACTCGACTGCCTCCACGCGCTGCGCCGTCGGACGATCACGGACCTCGCCCAGGCGCTTCACGATGGCGCTGCCGACGATCGCGGCGTCGGCGTGGCGCGTGACGGCCCGCACCGCCTCGGCCGAGCCGATGCCGAAGCCGCACGCGATGGGCAGGTCCGTCGCCGCCCGCAGCGCCTGGACGCGCGGTTCGATCTCGGGCGCGTCGTCGCGCACGCCGGTGATGCCGGTGCGGGCGAGGAGGTAGACGAATCCGGTGCAGGCGCGGGCGATGGCGGCGGCTCGCGGCGGTGGAGTCGTCGGCGCCACGAGCAGCGCGCAGGTCAGACCCGCGTCGCGCGCCAGCGACCTCGCCTCGTCCGACTCCTCGAGCGGCAGGTCGGGGAAGATCAACCCGTCAAAGCCGCACGCCGCGCACTGCTCGATGAAGCCCCGCGCACCGCGCCGGTGAACGATCGACCAACTGACCATCGCCGCGAGTCCCATCGCAGTCTGCTTCCGCGCGGCCTGCACCATCGCGAAGACCTCGGCGAGGCGCACGCCCCGCTGGAGCGCCTCGTGCATGCTCGAAGCGATGACCGGGCCGTCGGCGATGGGGTCGGAGAAGGGCAGGCCGATCTCGCAGACGCTCGCGCCGGCCCGCTCCAGCGCCGGCAGGAGTGCGGCGGTGGTTTCAAGATCGGGGTATCCCGCGGTGATGAAGGGCAAGAGCGCCGTACGTCCCGCGGCGCGATGCTGCGCGAAGAGCGATTCGATCCGATTCTTCCTCACGACTTCGTTCCCGCCGGCCCGCCGCCGAGCGTGTACTTCCGCAGCGCCGTTTCGAGGTCCACGTCGTTGATGTTGGCGAGGGTGCAGAGCCAGGCGAGGACGTCGGCGAACTCCTCTTCGAGATTGGGGCGGTCCTCCCGGCCGCGGTGCTTCTCGCCCAGCGCGCTGGCCAGTTCGCCGACTTCCTCCGCGAACCACAGAAATGTCGCCGCGCTGCCGCGCGCGGCGTCGGTTGCGAGATAGCGCTCGCGGATAATGCCCTGAAAGGCGCGGATGGTGAGATCGCCGGCCATGCGCCGTGAGTGTAGCCGGGCGCTGCCGGGGCGGTCGGGCGCGGCGCTGCCCCCTTCGCCGCCGGCGTCAGGACGCGTTCATTCTGCCCCGTGTGGAGGGGCGGCGGGCCGAACGCGGGCGAGGGAGTCAATGAGCAGCCCTTCGCGCAGACCTCGCTCGCTGCTGCGCAGTTGCTCGATGCCGAGTCGGCGGAGGAGGGTCTCGAGAATGGCGGCGCCGGCGATGATGATGTCAGCGCGGTCCGGGTGGAGGCCCGGCACACCCTTGCGCTCCGCGAGCGGCATGGCGCACAACTGCCGCACCGTCTCGCGCAGGTCGCGCCGGGCGACGGCCTCATCGTGCCGGGCGGGACGGCCGAGCACCCGGCGCGCCGTGATGTCGAGCAGGTTCTGCGCCGTGCCGCTGCTGCCGATCGCGAGGTCGATGCGCTGGCCCTGAAGCGCTTCGACGGCCGGCCCCGCGGCGCCGCGCACGTGGGCGGTGAGACGCCGGTAGGCGGCGGGGGAAACCGGACCGTCAAAACCGGCGTCGAAGAACATCGACGTCAGGCGAATGGCGCCGAGTTTGAGCGAATCAAGAAAGAGGTGCCGGTCCTGCGTGCCGAGAATGATCTCGGTGCTGCCGCCTCCGACGTCAATGAACAGGGTCAGGTGATCGCCAAGGCGCGTGCCGGAGGAGACGCCGAGGTAGATGAGCCTCGCTTCCTCCTCGCCGGAGATGACGCGCAGGTTGATCCCGGTCTCGCGGCGCACCCGCTCGATGAAGTCGGCGCGGTTGCGCGCTTCGCGGGTGGCGGAGGTGGCGACGGCGACGATCTCTGACGCGCCGCAGGCGCGGGCCGTCTCGGCGAAGCGCGCGCAGGCGGCGACGGCCCGGTTCATCGCGTCCTCGCGCAGGAGGCTGCCCGCAAGACCGCCTTCGCCGAGACGCACGACTTCCTTCTGTTGAGTGATGGCCGCAGTGGCGCCGCCGGCCGCGACGGCGACGAGCAGGAGGCGCGCCGAGTTCGTGCCGAGGTCGATGAAGGCGATGATTCGATCGTTGGGCATCGCGAGGCGCGGCTCTGCTGGGCGCCGGGCGGGAAGGAGTGTCCCGCGCGGCGCCGTCCGCGGCGCCACCCGCGCCGCCACGCGATTCTAGAGCGGCGCCCGCTCGGCCGCATCGAGGGATGAAGGCGCAAGGCGCACAGAGGCACGCAGTACCGGGCACCGGGGAAAGGCACTCGCCGCCGAGAGCACAGAGGGGCAGGAGGAGGATCAACCAAGGCGACGCGCGCGTGCCACACATCGACCCGCTTCGGGCGAGGCGGCGACTGGCCCGCCGGACCGCCTGGGGTTACCATCCCCTGTCCTCAGGTCAATCCCCGAGGGCGATGACAAGGAGGTTCGGCCATGGTGTTCAGCGCAGTACTTTGTGCGGCGGCGTGTTCAACGTTCGTTGCGGCCGGCGATGCGGCGGACAACTTCCAGCCGCCCTTCCGCGTCAGCGCGGGGGAGAAGTGGATCGACGTGGACATCGGTCACTCGGCTCCTCTCTTCATCGACTGGGACGGCGACGGTCTGCGCGACCTGCTCGTCGGACAGTTCGGCGAGGGCAAACTCCGCATCTACCGCAACGCCGGCTCGGCGGGTCAGCCGAAGTTCAACGAGGACTTCGCCCTGTTCCAGACGCGCAAGGGACTCGGCTCGATTCCCTCGGGCTGATGCGTCGGCTTCGGTCCGCAGGTTGCGGACCTCAACGGCGATGGTCATCGCGATGTCCTTTCCGGCTCCTGGCCCGGCGAGATCTACTTCTTTGCGGGCGCCGGGGAGGGCGTCTTCGAGGAGGCGGTGAAACTCGCGGATTCCAGCGGCAAGGCGATCAACGTCGGCCAGGCGTCCGCTGCGGCCGTGGCGGACTGGGACAACGACGGCGACCTCGATCTGCTCGTCGGCGACATCGAGGGTGACATCACCTTTCTGCCTAACCTCGGCGGCGCGGGCGTGCCTCGCTTCGGCGAAGGACAGGCGGTCCGGGCGGCCGGGGCCGACGTCCGCGTCGGCGGCGACGCGGGACCGCTCGTGGTCGATTGGGACAACGACGGCAAGGCCGACCTGCTCAGCGGCGATGGCAAGGGAGCGGTCTGGTTCTTCCGAGCCACGGGTCGCGAGGACGCGGGTCTGCCCATCCTCGCCAGGGGTGTTGAGATCCTCCCCGGCTTCACGCAGGAGGAGCAGATGGCGATGTACTCCGGGCAAGAGACCGATCCGGACGGCCTTAAGGTGAAGCGACCCGGTTTCCGCACCAAGATCGACGCCGCCGACTGGAACGCCGATGGTCTGCTCGACCTGATCGTCGGCGACTTCCAGAACACGCACGGCCCCCAGCCGGAGATGACGGCCGAGATGATCGCCGAGCGCGACCTTCTGAAGAAGCGTCAGCAGGACCTCATGCCGCGCTACAGCGAGTGCTGGGAGAAACTTGACCAACTCCTGCGCGAGCGGCTCGGTCTCGGCCCCGACGACCAGATGAACGAAGAGCAGCAGCGCCGCTGGGGCGAGTTGTACGCCGAAGTCTCCAGGGAAGTCGAGGGCTTTGAGGAGCTGCAGAAGGAGATCCAGGAGATCTGGGAGAAACTCGCCCGGTACCAGCGGCCGAGTTTCACCCACGGCTGGGTCTGGGTCTATCTGCGACAGGCCCCGGAGAAGCAGGCATCGGCGGAGCCCGGTCGGTAAGATCGCGGCCCGTCAGTTCACGTTTGTCAACGGCACGCTGGTGCGATGCTGTGCGGCGCCAAGTTGCGCGACGCGCGGGTGTGAATCAAACGGGTGCCACTGCACGCTCGCTGCTCTGAGCGAGAGTGCAGTGCAGAGGGCGAGGGTGTGCAGTTGTGAATCAAATGGGTGCCACTGCACGCTCGCTGCTTTGAGCGAGAGTGCAGTGCAGACGGCAAGGGTGTGCGGTTGTGAATCAGGAGGGTGCCACGGCACGCTCGCTGCTCTGAGCGAGAGTGCAGTGCGAGGGGCAAGGGTCTGCGGTTGTAAATCAGGCGGGCGCTCCTGCACGCTCGCCATCGATCTCCGCCCAGGGCGGCGGCGATCGATGCCACCCGCATCTGCGCAGGGTGCCACTGCACGCTCGCTGCTCTGAGCGAGAGTGCAGTGCGAGGGGCAAGGGTCTGCGGTTGTAAATCAGGCGGGCGCTCCTGCACGCTCGCCATCGATCTCCGCCCCGAGCGGCGGCGATCGATGCCACCCGCATCTGCGCAGGGTGCCACTGCACGCTCGCTGCTCTGAGCGAGAGTGCAGTGCGAAGGGCAAGGGTCTGCGGTTGTAAATCAGGCGGGCGCTGCTGCACGTTCGCCATCGATCTCCGCCCAGAGCGGCGGCGATCGATGCCACCCGCGCGGTTGTGAATCAAGAGGGTGGCACTGCACGCTCGCTGCTCTGAGCGAGAGTGCAGTGCGAAGGGCAAGGGTCTGCGGTTGTAAATCAGGCGGGCGCTGCTGCACGTTCGCCATCGATCTCCGCCCCGAGCGGCGGCGATCGATGCCACCCGCGCGGTTGTGAATCAAGAGGGTGCCACTGCACGCTCGCTGCTCTGAGCGAGAGTGCAGTGCGAAGGGCAGGGGTCGTCGCACGCGCTTGCACGTTCGCCATCGATCTCCGCCCCGAGCGGCGGCGATCGATGCCACCCGCGCGGTTGTGAATCAAGAGGGTGCCACTGCACGCTCGCTGCTTTGAGCGAGAGTGCAGTGCGGGGGGCAAGGGTCTGCGGTTGTAAATCAGGCGGGCGCTCCTGCACGCTCGCCATCGATCTCCGCCCAGGGCGGCGGCGATCGATGCCACCCGCGCGGTTGTGAATCAAAAGGGTGGCACTGCACGCTCGCCGCTCTGAGCGAGAGTGCAGTGCGAAGGGCAAGGGCTCTCGCTCGCGCTTGCACGTTCGCCATCGATCTCCGCCCAGGGCGGCGGCGATCGATGCCACCCGCCCCGAGCGGCGGCGATCGATGCCACCCGCGCGGTTGTGAATTTAGCGGATGCAGGCTGACGGCCGCCACACATCGATCCGCGTCCTGCCATGCGTGCCGTCGGGTCGGGATTGTCTACCAAACATTTCCCTATCATCGTGCTTTCCCCGCAGGAGCCCGGGAGATAGCATGAGCGTCACCTCTCCTTCGCCGCGGACGGCGGGGGCGGGGTAGTTCCCACTTTCCCACACCTGGTTCGAAGGAGCAATCTCATGCGCAAGTCTGTGAAGTGCCTCTCGGCTCTGGCGCTGTGCGGCATCGGCTTTGCCGCCGGTCGGCTCACGCTCACTTCTCCTGCCTCCCCCCTCACACCCGGCGCGAGCGCGGCGACGGTCCTCTCCGCCTTGCTCGTCCAGCCGCCTGAGGAGATGGCGATGGATGAGGGGATGCTCAAGATGATGGCGGCTGGAGCACCCGGAGAACACCACCGCGTCCTCGACACCCTCATCGGCGAGTGGCAGGGGTTCGTGCGCATCCGCATGGAGCCGGGCGCCGAGCCGATGGAGATGCCCACGACGATCTCGCGCGAGTGGGTGCTTGGCGGCCGCTACGTCACCGAATCGGTGAAGAGCGAGACGGACATGGGCCCCTTCGAAGGCATGGGCGTCATGGGCTACAACAACCTCGACGGGCTCTACGAAGTCGGCTGGATCGACAACATGTCCACCGGCATCTTCACCGAGCAGGGATCCTATGAAGCCAGGACAAAGACCTTCCGCTTCAGCGGCAAGCATCGAGATCCCGTGACGGGACACATGGTGCTCACCTCGTCCGTACTTGATCTCTCCAATCCCGACCGGCACGTGATGCGCAGCACCATTCCCGGACCCGACGGCACGCCCTACGAGCACTTCTACGGCGTCTTCGAGCGGGTGAAGTAACAGCGCACCCGCAAGACGCGCCGCTCCGCGCGGCTCCTTCGCCGCCGGTGCGGCGTCATGGAGCGGAAATCGCGCCTCCGGAGCAGGAGGCGTCGCGGCTCAAGGGCTGCGACGCCTGCCTGTTCCGGAAGCGGCCTTCGGTCGTCCACGGCGTTCCGCGCGCCGGGCGCTTCGCAAGCACAGCAGAGGCGCCGCCGGCGTGCGCGGAGTTCGACTGTGAACACCGCCCGTACGCCGGTCGGCGACGGGGTCCCGTATCATCAGGGAGTGAATCCGGAGTCTTCGCAGGGAGTCTTCAACATGCTGCGACGTTCACGCACGATCATGGGATGGCTGGCGGCCTGCACCGTGCTGCTGCTCGGCGCGTGCAACACGATCGAGGGGATCGGCGAGGATCTCTCCGCGATCGGCCGGGGGATCGCCGACGCCGCCGAAGGCGCTCAGAACAGCGAGTGATTCGGCGGGGCTCGCGCTCTCCGCTACATGTACAGCCCGCCGTTGACGTTGATCTCCTGCCCCGTGATGTACGACGCCATCGGCGAGGCGAGGAACGCCACCGCGTGCGCCACTTCCTCCGGCTCGCCGAAGCGGCCGATGGGAATGCCGGCGGTGATCTGTTCGCGGATGTTGACAGGGACCTTGGCGGTCATGTCGGTCGTCACGAAGCCGGGCGCGACGCAGTTGACGGTGATGTTCTTGCGCGCCAGTTCGCGGGCGAGGGACTTGGTCAGGGCGATGAGTCCGGCCTTGGCGGCGGCGTAGTTCGCCTGGCCGAAGTTGCCCGTCTGCCCGATGATGGAGGTGATGTTGATGATGCGCCCCCAGCCGGACTCGACCATCTTGTTGATCATCGCGTGGGTGATGAGGGCCGGTCCGGTGAGGTTGACGCTCATGACCTCTTCCCACTGGTCGCGCGTCATCTTAGCGAAGGTGCGGTCGCGGGTGATGCCGGCGTTGTTGACGAGGATCTGGACGACGCCGAAGTCCTCGTTGATCTGGCTGAGCATCTCGCGGTTCTCTTCATCGACGGCGACGTTGGCGCGGTAGATCTTCGCCTTGCGTCCCTTGGCGACGATGGTGTCGCAGACTTCCCGGGCCGCCTCTTCGGAGGTCGAGAAATTGATGGCGACGTCGCACCCGGCGTCGGCCATGGCGATGGCGATGGCGCGCCCGATGCCGCGCGCGGCCCCGGTCACCAGACAGTTCTTTCCTTCAAGCGGCAAGGTCATGGTTCACCTCTCTCCTGGATGGGCGACCGGCGCAGACGGGAACGCCGCGCCGGTTCTTCATCAGTCTACCGGCCCACAAAGGCGAATACCACGGGGCAGACGCCCTGAAAGCGAGCATCGCATGCATGAATCCACCTACACGGAATCAGCGGGAGCGTCCATCGCGGCGGCGGGATCAGGGGGGAGCCGACGGATGATCTCAGCCAGCCTGGTGCTTGGAACATGGCCGACCTGACGCCCAAGATCGGAGGGAAGGACTCGCAGGAGCCACTCCGGGACAGCCCAGCACGCGCGCTTGAATCCCGTCGAACAGGACTGGTGCCGACTCCACGGGAGCGCCACCGCGTTCTGCTGTTGGCTGTCCGTGAGGGTCGCAGAGCAGGCCACCGCGTAGATTGGCCGATCGAGTCCGATGTCCTCCTCCCGCGTGACGATGATGACGTATCTTCCCTTGAGGGGGCCGCTGGGGTGGAGCGACGGGACTCGTTCAAGATAGTAGATGTCGCCGGGCTTCATCAGCACATGCGAAGGCGTCAGGCCGGCCGGCATGGATCGACGTCATCCTCGATCCACTTCCGCATCCAACCGGGGTCGGCGCTCTCGTGTCGCCTCTGAAGTGATTCAAGCGACGGAGCCTGGGGCAGCATGGCGCCGTCTCCCGAGTCCACGCTTCCGACATCGGGGGATTTGACGGTGATGCGCGAATCCCATCGGGATGAGGAGTTGCTGACCAGTTGCGGAAGGAGCGGATACACCATCTTATTGATCCTCCGGTCTGTCAGTCTCGACTGGAACCACCTCGACGTGAAGCGGAGCCTGGGTCAGAATCTCTTCGCCGCTGAGGAGTTGAATCCAGTACTTGCCTTCGCGACGGAAGAGCACATCCTGGAGGCGGACCAGATGCTCGATCACGCGAAGGGGGTCGGCCGGGCTGGTGTGCATCGGTCCCCCCATCTCGAACATTACGTCACCGGATTCCGCATGCTCGATTCGGAGCCGCAAATTGAACGAGCGGCCGGCGTTAGTCAGCTGAAAGAAGATGTTCAACTGATCCAGCCGCCCCGGAAGCGCTCGCGTCTTCAATCCGCTGAAAACGCCGGCGATAACCCACTTGCCGGTGTCACGATCTCGGTACACGCGGTCGGCAAGCAGGAGTGAGTTGACCACCGGCGGCTCCGATTCCCCAGGCTTCATTCCACGTCTCCATCGCTCGAGTTCCGACGCAGCCACCTCATCCGATTGTCACTCGGACGACCTCGGCACTCGATTCGCGCCCGCAATGATACGCTGCGTGGAACCGCCATCGCTCACGCCGGCGGGTGCCAGCCGGCGTCCACCCACAGGGCGCCGCTCGTCGCCGAGTTGCGGATCATGAAGATGATCGCCTCGGCGATCTCCTCCGGGCGGAGCAGCCGGCGCAACTGCGTCTGCGGCAGGATCTTCTCGCGGATGTACCGCTGATCCATCGCCTGGACCATCGGCGTGTCGGTGAAGCCGGGGTGGATGATGGCGCAGCGCACGCCGTGATAGATCGCCTCTTTGGCCAGCGTGGATTGCGCGCCTTCGAGGCCCGCCTTCGTGCTCGCGTAGGAAATCTGCCCGCGGTTGCCCGAGGAGGAGATGGAGCCGATGAAGATGATGGTGCCCTGGACGCGCTCGGCCGGCTCCCAGCGGCCCAAGCCGCGCCGCGCGCGGTCGGCGGCGACCGTGGCGATCGCTTCGAGCGCCCAGTAGATCGGCGCGAGGAGATTCACCTCAATCACCGTGCGGAAAAGATGCTCGTCGTAGAGCACGGGCCGGCCGGCCTCATCGACCTTGACGGCCAGGGCGTCGCGCACGATCCCCGCCGCCGGCACGCAGATGTGCACCGGGCCGAAACGCTTCACCATCTCCGCGTAGACGCTCCGGCGAAAATCCGTGCTCGTCACGTCGCCCTTGAAAGGCACGAGCACTTCTCGCTCGAATTCGCGATTGCCCCGGGCGCAGGCCTCGAACACCTCATCGGAACGGTCGACGACGCCGATGGCCTTCAGCCCTTCGCTCGCCAGGTTCAGGCACGTGGCCCGGGCGATGCCGCTGGCGCCTCCGGTGATGACCGCGACTCGATCGTGGAGTTGCATGGGTTCTCCCGCCTCCTTGCTTCGAAGTCCTTTGCCTCCCGCCGCATCGGGCACGCTCCGCTCCGCAGAGCCTGCGCGTCGCGGCTAACCCTGCGGATCAATCGCCTCCGATCGGGCGGCGAGCCAGTCGCACGCCCGGGGCCAGAGTTCCTTGTGGGCCTTGCTCCCCACCGCCAGGCCGATGTGCCCCGCCGTGACGCGCATCACTTCATAGTCCTTTGACGAAATGTACTGGTTGACCGGCAGGCTCTGGCCGCAGGGCACGAGATGGTCCGCGTCCGCCACGAGATTGAGCACCGGGCAGGTGATGTTCCGCAGGTCGATGCGCTCGGGCCCGAGGGGGAAGCGTCCCTGAATGAGCAGGTTCTGCTGCAGGCCGTACTTCACGAAGTCGCGGTACACCTCGCCGGCGATGGGAATGTCGTCGTTGCTCCACGTCTCCATCGCGAAGAACTCCTCGAGGAACTTCTCATCGACCATGCGGTCGTAGAAGCCGAGCCACTTGTTGATGAAGTTGTCCACCGGGCGGAGCAGTTTGAAGGAAGAGCCGAGGAACTCGGGCGGGATGTTGCCCAGCGAATCGACGAGGTTGTCCACGTCGAAGTACTTCGAGTCCGTCCAGACCGCGAGCAGGGCGCTGCGGTCGGACCAGTCGATCGGGGCGGCCATGAGGATGAAACTGCGCACGAGATCCTGGTGCAGCGAGGTGTACATCGCGCTCATCGTCCCGCCCATGCAGTAGCCCAGCAGCGAGACCTGCTCGACGCCGCACGAGTCGAGCAGGTGCTCGACGATGCAGTGCAGGTGCCCTTCGATGTAGTCGTGCAGCGTGCGGTCGTGGTCGGCGGGGGTCGGCTCGCCCCAGTCCACGAGGTAGACGTCAAAGCCCCGCTCGAGGAACCGCCGGATCACGCTCTTGTGCGGCAGCAGGTCGAGGACGTACGGCCGATTGACGAGCGCAAAGACGCACAGCAGCGGCGTGGCGAAGCGCTGCGGCCCTTCGCCACGGTAGCGCCGCAACTTGACCGAGCCCGTCTCGAAGACGACGTCGAACTCCGTCGCCCCCTTGCGGGCGCGGCGGGCGTACTCCATCACTTTGGGCATCATGCCGGTGCGCTCAAACCAGCCCTGCACCTCGGCGCCGGTGAAGGGGAACATCATCCAGTTGAGGCCCGCAGGCGATCCGGTGGTGGCGGTTGACTGGCTCATGGCGCTCCGTGCAATTCGAGTTGAGCGTGCGCGGCGTCCGGCTCCTCGATCTCATCGGCGCCGGCGCGCCGCCTTCTTCTTCACCGCCTGCTTCTTCGTGCGAGACTTCTTCGACGCCCGCTTCACGCCGGCGTCCTTGCCGGCGCCCCGTCCGCGGCGAGCGTGGCGCTCCACGCCGAGTTTGCTCTCGATGGCGTCGAGGCGCGCGGCGATCTCGTCGATGCGCCGGGTGATCCACGCCTCGGCGTCGCGGACGGCCCCCACCGCGTCGTAGACCCCCAGCGTCGAGCCGAAGGACTGCTCGCTCGCCTTGCGGAGAAACTCCTCGACCTGCCGGCGCAGGGCGAGGGCGTTCTCGAGGGAGTGCTTCATGTTCGCGAGGAACTCGGGGCTGCGCATGTACTGGTCGGCCCAGCGCCCCATCGCGTCGAGGTACGCCTTCTGCATCTGCCTGAACATCTCGGCCGGGATGCCCGCGGGGGGCGCTCCCTCGGGCGAGGTCGCGCGCGCGAACTGCCCCATCATCTGCTGCCACAGCGCCTGCATTGACGCCGGGTCGAAGGGAGGCGCGTTGAAGGGGGGCTGGGTTCCGGAAGTCTGGCTCATCGGCGGCTCCTGACGCGCTGCCGCCCGCGGCGCACAGCGCGCTTCGATCATCCCCGCCCCCGCCGCCGGATCAATCGCGTGCGGCGCCGGCCGCGAGGGAGCCTCGCCCGGCGCCCCCGTGCGGCTGCGACGGCGTGAGTCGGGGCCGCGGCGGCTCCCCGGCGCGCCGCGGCACGGTTCAGCCCTTGGGGGCGACCTTGACCTTGCGCGACTCCGCGTCGGAAGGGCCCGGCGCGGCGCAGGCCTTGGCGGCCTCGAAGCCGCACTCCATCATCGACCGGCCGAACTCCGCCATCTCGCCGGCGCGCTCGCTCACGAAGGCGACCTGGCGCTTCATCACGTCGCCGGCCTGCTTCATGAAGCGGTCGGCGTCGGCGCGGACCTTGTCGGCGTCGAGGGGCCACTTCATTTCCGCCGGGCCGCTCGCCTGCTCGCGGACGGCCTCGATGCCCTCGCGCATCAGGCCGGCGACGAACTTCTCGCCTTCCAGCGCCTGCCGCGCGACGAACTGGCTGGTCTGCTCGACGGCGCTGCGGGCCGGCGCCGGCCAGGCCTCCAGCCCCATCGGCCGGTTGAGCGTCCCGGCGAGGTGGCCGACGAACTGCTCGTGGGCGCCGACGGCCTTGAGGGCGGCCTCGCTCCACTGGGCGCTCCAGGCGCGGAAGGTCTCGTTGAGGTTTTGTGCGTTTGCGTTCATCGTGGTGCTCCCGGCCGGCGCTCCGGCCACTGCGGTCTCTCGAAGTGCGGTGAATCCGTCCTGTCTATGATACATCCCATCGGCCCGCGGCCCAGCCGAAAATTGTGCAATTGCACAAAATCGTTGTGCAGATGCGGAATCCGGGAGCGAAGTCGGGTGAATGCCCGAGGCATCAAGGGTCCTGGTGAGCCGCGACGCGGAGGCGTTGCGCAGCGGAGCGCTTCGAGGGGCAACCAACCGCAAGACCGAACCAGCCGCCGAGACAGGAGCACCCATGGCCGCAAAGCGCAGGAAAAACACCGCACGGGCGGGAAGGACGACGCCGCGCTCGCGCACCGGCGGGACAAGCCGGCCGGCGGGCAACCCCCCCCGCGCTGCATCGCCCTCCACCCATCCCGCCCACCCCGGCGTCATCACGATCCGCAAGTACGCCAACCGACGCCTCTACGACTCCGCCGCGAGCGCCCACATCACGCAGGAGGATCTCTACCGCATGGTCGGCCGCGGCGCGGTGGTGCGGATCCTCGACGCCTCCACGGGCGAGGACATCACCAACCAGACGCTGGCGCTGGCCCTCATCGAGCACGACCCGGCCAAACTGCGCCTCGTGCCGACGTGGCTCCTCCACCAGATGATCCGTCTGCACGAGCAGGCGCTGGGCGGCTGGCTCGGCTCGCTGTGGCAGGCGGCCGGTGCGGCCAATCCGAATCTCCCCTGGCCCGCGCTCGGGTCCGCCTGGCCCGGCTCAGGCGCCCTGGGGTCGTGGCCGGCGTGGCTCGGAGGCGGACCCGCCGCGGCGCCTGATGCGGATGCGGCCGATCGCGGCGGCGACATCGAGGAACTCCGCGGAGAACTCGACCGTCTGCTCCGGCGCCTCAACGATCTGGAGAAGCGCGGCTGACCTGGGCGAGGGCGTGGTGTTCGGGAAATATCAGGGATCATCCCGCCGCGAAGCGGATAATTTTGCGGAAATGCGCCGAATTGCGCGATCATTCACGCGATTCGGTGCTATTCTTTACAGATGGTCAGGTCGGTCGCCGCGGGTGGGCAGCCGAGCAGCAGGCGGTTGCACCGGGCAATCGGCCTGCCAATGATTGAAGGGTCGGTTGGCCAGAGAGGCCAGTTCAACGTCCGGGGCGCCCGGCAGACACGACGGCATTTCGCGGGCGCTTCGAAGCGTCTCCAACGATTGACGAGAAGAAAGGGGTTGCGGCATGTCACGCAAGTCGGTACGGGGATTCACACTCATCGAACTGCTCGTGGTGATCTCGATCATCGCGCTGCTCATCGGCCTGCTCCTGCCGGCGCTGAGCCGCGCCCGCGAGGCGGCGCGGACGACCGCGTGCCTGAGCAACATGGGGCAGGTCTCGCGCGCCTCGTCCATGTACCAGGACGACGGCGAAGACTTCATGCCGGTGCGCCAGCCCTACGGCCAGTTGCCCGGCAACGAAGACAACGGCAACATGTCCAACTTCAATCACGGCGGGCGCTATCCGACCGGCGGCACGCTCGGCGCGCCCTTCTGCGTCTACCCGTTCGACCGCATGCTCAACAAGTACGCGCATCCCGACCTGCCGGTCGGCGGCCGCCCGCCTCGCACCCCGCAGGAGTGGAGCAGCCCGAGCGGGCGCTTCGATCAGGGGCTCAGCGGCACCGACTTCATCAAGGTTGACCGGTTCAACTTCCCGATCTTCGAGTGCCCGGCCGACAAGGCGCTCAGCGCCAACTATCAGGAGGGCGGCGGCCTCAACTTCGTCGGCCCGCGCTCCTGCTACCAGGCGATCGGCACCACCTACATGTTCAACATCTACTGGCACTTCCGCCTGACGCAGCATCCGCGGCGTAACAATTCCTGGAACTGGGCAAAGGGGACGCGGATGTACAAGCGGGCGCGACTCGTCTACCCGAGCCAGTTTGTCGCTTACTTCGACGACCCGTTTGACGCCACGTTCTGGCAGGCCCGGCCGCCGAAGTTCACGCACCACGGCAAGCCTGACACCAACTCCGTCTCCTTCCTCGACGCCCACGCGGAGCAGGTGAAGACGGAGTATGAGAACGATGGCCAGAGCACTCGTCCGATGTACAACTCGAGCAAGTACTTCCTCGTGTACCCCGAGTACATCGACTGAGGTCGAGCGCGGGCGATCGCGTCCATTCCTCGGCAATCCCAACGATGAGGGGCCCGCACCCAGGTGCGGGCCCCTTTCGCTGCGCGGCCAATGTGCTTCGTCAGTCAACGGTTCGCAGTACGAGACGGCTCCACGGCGTGCTGCCGCACTGAACCGCCTGGATGAGGATACCCGCATCCTCCCAGCCGCTGGGAACGGTGAAGTTGATCGTTCGCGTGCCGCACGAATCGGCTGTGCCCGCAAGTCCGCTGGCCTCGGCTGCGTCGTCGAGGAGCACATACGTGTCGCTGCCGCATCCGCTGAATGACACCTGTTCGAAGCCGCGCGATGTCGTGAATGAGTAGAAGATGCGCACCGTCGCATTGGGGATCGCATTGGAGATCCGGATGGTGCCAGTCTGGCCGCTGATCAATCGGCTGACCGCGATGTCCATCCAGCCGCCCGTGTAGCTCTGGTTGTCTTCATAGAAGACACAGGTTTGAGAGTCGAAGTTGAGACCCTGGTAGGTGATGTCGTTATTCGCAACAGCGATATCCGTGAGTCCGTCCAAATTCGTATCACCAAGTACATCTCCGCCGAGCGTGGGGGTCGCGATCATCGGCGACTCGCGACGCTCCGGACCGTTCGTGGTGCTGCACTCGACTTCATAGTCAAGAAACCAAGTGCTGGAGCCCGGATCCCACGAGTACAGGTCGCCGTGACCAACGTTCTCATCCGTCAGCGCCTCCATCCACACCAGGAGAACGACGCTCCGCGCAGTGGCACCATCGTAGTTGACCCCACCGCGAACCCAAAGGGGAAGACCGCCAATCTCGATGACATCGCCAATCCGCGCCCCCCCTGCGCCGCTGAAAACCTCCATGATTGGCCCACTGCTAGACCGAGCGACCGCGAAATCGTCGATGCCATCACCATCGACGTCGCCAACGCCGCCCACGATGCAGTGAGTCGTCGTGTCCTGCTCGTAGAGCGGAGATGGATTCGCGCTGAGTGAGATCACAGGGTTCAAGTAGACTTGCCAGCCGGCAACGACTGTCCCCTTGGTCTCAATCGCGCCGGAGACGATGATGTCAACAGCACCATCCGAGTTGATGTGCCCCGCACTCGCCACGCGCGTTCCAAGCCCTGTTATCCCTTCAGAGCTGTTGCTCAGTGTGGATCGGAGCGTCCATGTCGATCCATTGTTGGACGCCTCGTAGACGTATGCAGCACCGTCGCCATTCTGATCTCCACTCGATCCAATCACGAGGCCGAATCCGAGTCCACCGGAACGACCATCCATGTCGCCCAAACCGGCAACCGACTCGCCAAACGTCGATGAAGACGACTCCACGGCATTGATCGTTGCGAAATGCCCTGCATTCTGCCCGGACATGATGAAGACGACGCCTTCGCCGGATGACGCGAGTGTGGCCGAAATGGCGATGTCAGGATATCCGTCGGCATTCACATCACCGAGTCCAGTGATGTCACGGCCAAAGACAAGCGAGTCGACCGGCGGGACGAATGTAAGGATCGGAGCGCCCGTGTCCCCACGGTAGTAGTAGACTCGGCCACGTCGATCGTTGCCTCGATCGAATTGGGGATCAGCAATGGCAAGATCGGCATGGCAATCTGAAGACACCGGGTAGTTGCCAATGCGAACGACGACAATTCCCGCAGCGAGCGTGAAGGCACCGTCGCTGGTGCGGCGGATTTCCAGGTGATCGTCGAACGGCGCGTCGCCCTGCGCGAATGCCGCAGGATGCCCCAGGATCGCGAGCAAAATCACGCCGAGGGCGCCGAGGATGCGAACGATGTGTGTGACGTGCGTAGTGATCATGGTGAACCTCCGTGCCTCGAGAGGCAATGAGAACCCGAGCCAGGCACGATCAACGTGACCGTGTCTGTGCCCGACGAATCCACACATTCGCAATGCGCCGTCCGGTGGTTGATCGGGTGCGGCGATCCCCCCTGCGCGTTGTGGCAGTATCATAGTGGAAGATGGCCAACTGCGTGAGGCATGAACTGGGACTTTTCTGATATCGTGGTGGCTTCCTAGAGTAATCGGAAGTCCGACAAGGCGCAAACGGCGTTGGGACAGCCTGTTGGGCAGGATTGCGCGATCTGCACAGAGCGTACCTGGTGGTTGAGACATTTGGTGCAGAACGTGTGGAGTACCTGTGGAGTACCGGTGGAGGGCGCACTGAAATACTCGATGGAACAGCGCGGCATGGGCCGGAATTCACGGAGCGTGCGATCCCTGACCAACGAAGTCTGGCAGAACCGCACGCCGCCGATGACGCATCACGGCAAGCCGGATGTCAACTCCATCTCGTTCCTCGACGCCCACGCCGAGCAGGTCAAGACCGAGTACGAGAACGACGGCCAGAGCACCCGGCCGAAGTACAACACCGGCAAGTACTTCTTCATCTTCCCCGAGTACCTCGACTGAGCAGGCGGCCAGCCCATCCACTCGGTTCGACTCCGGAAGTCCGCAGTCCGCTGCGGGCTTCCGTTCTTTTCGTCCGACTCCGGTTCGGAGCGCCGGCCGGCAACGACGGGTGATCACCCGCGACAACGGACGCTCCTGCACGCTCGCCATCGATCTCCGCCCAGGGCGGCGGCGATCGATGCCACCCGCATCTGCGCAGGGTGCCACTGCACGCTCGCTGCTCTGAGCGAGAGTGCAGTGCGAAGGGCAAGGGCTCTCGCTCGTGCTTGCACGTTCGCCATCGATCTCCGCCCCGAGCGGCGGCGATCGATGCCACCCGCGTGCGGTTATGAATCACACGGGTGCCACTGCACGCTCGCGGCTCTGAGCGAGAGTGCAGTGC
>JBDIVQ010000035.1:0-30748 GCA_039794345.1 Phycisphaerae bacterium
AGCACCAACGTGCGCGTACTGGAGGCGGGAGTATGACATTGCACAGCACCTCAGTTTCACTCGATGAAGACGGCCGCGTCCGCATCAATCGCGCCTGCCCGGCCGTCAAGCACGCGCAATTCTCCGTCGGCGATACGCAGGTGAAACTGGATGCAGGCTTGGCCAATCGACGGATACTTCTCATCAAGCCCGTGCGCAGCGGCACGGACCCGGATCGCTCCCGCCGCTGGATCCGTGTCGGCGAGAACGGCTTCGACGCGGCCGACGGCACGCCCGTCTGGGAGGAGTTCGAGTTGATCCTGAGCGTGAGTCCGGAGGACGAGGTGTATGCGCTCAAGGGCGACGACGAGAGCGACCCTGTGGATGTTCGAATCCTTGAGATAGGAGAGGGGTAAGTCATGGGCAAGCCATCCAAGGCATGGCCGATCGATCCGACTGGTCGCGTGTGGATCACCGAAGCAGCTGACGACCAGGTCGCCACCGCGAGCGTGCAGGTTGACGATGAGGGCGTCGTGCTTACTACCAGTACCAGCGGACTCACGCGGCGCAAACTCCTTGTTCGAAACATGATGTCCACCGTTGTGTACATCGGGGATGCGGACGTGACAGCGGCTGCCGGCTTCCCGCTATTCCAGCTGGACGAAATTGAGATCGACGTCACGAACGATGCCATCGTTAAGGCGATAACGTCCAGCGGGCAGTCGAGTCTTGTGCAGATCATGGAGGTTGGTTGACATGGGGCGAAGACTCCTGACAAAGGCGCCGCGCATTAATGAGACCGGTGAAATCTTGGTCAACTTCGCAGCGGGGCGAGTTGACGGAGCGCGATCGCGAGTTGGGGACATCTCGGCTACCGAGTCCTGCGTGCCATTTGGGGGAGGCTCACCTCTCGCAGACCGCAAGTACCTGGTCATAACGGCGCCAACGGAAGGCGTCTGGCTTGGCCCTTCAGGGGTGATGCTGAGCACAATGTACCCGGTGTCCGGAGCGGGTCGCTCGGACGATTTCACAGCACCCCCCGATCTTGCCCGATACTCGAACCGAAAGCAGTTCCTGCGGGGGCAGTACTTTCACCTTGCCTGTTTCCCGGCCGTGCAGGTTTGCGCGAAGGCCCCCGCTGTCGAGGACGCCTTTTCGTTGGAGTTGTCATGACCTCGCCCACGCGACTCTGCAAGTGGATCGCATGCTGCATGCTCAGCTCCTCGCCCATCGCTGGGGCACAGTCAATTCTCTGGCACAATGGCGACTGGGAGGGCAGCGGGAGCAACATCTCCTCCGAACGCAATACCGTCGTTACGGAGTCCTGGGCGATCGATGATGCGATCTTCGCCTCAGATGTTACGATCACGGGGTACCACTGGTTTTCCATTCTGGTCAATGGACTTGAACCCGTGGCGGTGGACTTCATCGTACTCGACGACACGTTCGAGAAGATTGTCGAATTGCGCGACCTGCCATTTGGACGGGAGTTCATTCGAGATGTTGGCGGACATCCTGCGTTTCGTATGGAGATTGCCGATCTGGATGTGCGCTTACCCCCGGGTCGCTACTACATTGCCGGGCGTCCTGTGGGCGAGGGCGAGCACCAGGCGACCACGCTTCTCAATCGAACGATTCGCGGCGTGACGGCAACTTACTTCCGCTCGTCGTTCTTCGGATACCTCGATTGGACGCCGATCGAGAATATCTTCGGAACCGCCTTCGACATCGCCTGCACCGTCTTCGGCCATGTCGTGCGTGATGAGGTCGAAGCGGAGTCCTTCACCGTTCCTCTCGGCCGTCTTCTTGGCGGCGAGGTTGCCGACCTGCATGAGAGTGATGATCGTTACATTACGATCCGCAACCGGGCGCTGATGGCGATGACGCTGCCGATGATCCGCATGGAAGTGCAGGGAACCACCGCCGTCGAAACCGCCTCGCGCATCACAGTGACCGTCGAGACCGCCGCGAGCAATCTGCCCAACCAACCCCTCCAGCGCCTCGCCCTCTTCGATTACATCGCGGAACGGTGGATCACAATCGACGAGCGCGCCGCCCCGCCAGTGGACACGGTTGTCGAGGTCATCATCGAAGACGACCCGACGCGCTTCATCGCCCCCGGCACGGGTCAACTCAAGATGCGTCTCGACTGGTTCGATCCCGGCGCGACCACCCCCTGGGGCGTCCGCATCGATCACGCCACGTGGACGGTCGAGCGGTAGAGCGGCGCGCTTCGACGATCAGGGAGAGAGGTTTTCGCTCGGCAGCGGCCGGAGCATCACCGTCGGCAGGAGGTAGTTCACGTCGTGGTAGACGTAGACCTGGCCGGAGATGATGATGCGGGCCGCGTCGCCCTCCGCCTGCGCGGTTCGGATCAGTCGTTCGAGCAGGCGGCAGGGGACGAGCACCATCGGCGGGTCCATCTGACCGGTGCGGTCGGAATCGAACGTGACCATCCACTCGCCGCCCGTGTCCGAGCGGGTGATGCGTGCCAGGCGCGAGACGATGAAGGCCCCTTCACGCACGAGTCCCTGCTTCACCGGCGCCGCAGTCGCGCTCGTGCGGAAGGGGCTGGTCGTGGGCATGAGGAAGTTGCGCCCTTCGAAGACGTAGACGCGACCGCTGATCTCCACCGGCCCGCTCGTCTGCACCTCCGTGAGATTGGCCTCGATGCGCTCGGTCACGCGCGAAGGCAGGAGCATCATGGGTTGAGGGGTGATGCGCGGCCGCGTCGGATCGGGATCGGGCAGGAAGTGAACCACGCCGAGCGACTGGGCGCGCGTGAGAATCCCCGTGCGCGCCATGAGGTACGATCCCTCGGGCAGCAGGCGGCCGCGCGGCGGCAGGAGCGGATCGAACTCGGCTTCCGACGGCGCCGCCTCGGCCGACGGTTCGACGCGCGTCGTCGAGGAGGTCGGATCATCGCGCTCGAGGTCGCGTCGGATCTCCTCGATGCTGCGCGTGTCGCGCGCCGGCTGCTGCTGCGGATTCGCGGGCTGCTCCTTCGCCGGAGTCGGGGAGGGCGGTGCCGCGGGCTTGTCCTGCGCCGCCGCCGCGCCGACGAAGATCAGCACTCCGCATGCCGCCGCCGGCAGCGCCCCGCAATTTCTCGCATCCATGAAGCGTTTCATCTCGAGCGTCCTTCCCGTGGGGCCTGCACGCAAACCGGCATCCTCAATCCTATTCGTCCTGCCAGGCTCCGCCCGGCGAGGCGCCGCGCGAGAAAAGCGCGATCTCGCACCGTCGCGGCGCTTGTTTGGCGGCGTCTGGAGTTTAGACTTGTCTGATGCGACTGCTGGCGCAGGCGACTCGGCAGATCGATTGGCCGGAGGTCGCGCTCTGGTTGGGAGTGTTGGCGATCCTCATCGCAATCGCGGGCGTGGCGGTCGCGCTCATCCGGCGCGCCGTGCGGAACGCCGGATCGATTCGTGAGCCCGCCTTCACGCTCCAGGACCTGCGCGAGATGCGCGACCGCGGCGACCTCACGGAGGTGGAATACCAGGCGGCCCGGACCGCCGCACTCGGACAGGCCGGCGCCGGGCTATCGGACAGGCGCCCGCCGCCGCGGGAAACTTGAGGCCGCCCCGCCGCGTACGTTGAAGAGCGGCGGGCGGCGCGACGATAATGTCACGGGCTCTGCGCCGCGAGCCGACAAGCGCAGCAATCACGATTACTTAGAGAAGGGGCGAGTGGTTCATGGCCAAGAATCGGGACGGTGACTCCGGCGGGCCCGACGCAAGGGGATCGATCGGTGACGGCGCGGAGGGCAAGGGGGGGTTCCGCGGCCGGCGCGTCACCACCTGCTCCTTCTGCGGCAAGACCTCGCGAGAGGTCGGGCCCATGGTCGAAGGGCCCAACGACGTCTACGTCTGCTCCAACTGCGTTGACCTCTGCCAGAACATCTTCCGGCAGGAGCGCCGGCGCATGTCCGCCGGCCGCCAGACGTTTTCGACGATCCCCAGCCCGCGGCAGATCAAGGAGTTCTGCGACCAGTACGTGATCGGCCAGATCGAGGCCAAGAAGGCCCTCGCCGTCGCCGTCCACAACCACTACAAGCGCCTCTCTCAACTGGAGAAGGACACCGGCATCGAGATCGACAAGAGCAACGTCCTCTTCATCGGCCCCACCGGCTCGGGCAAGACGCTCCTCGCCCGCACGCTGGCGCGGATGCTCAACGTCCCCTTCGCCATCGGCGACGCGACGACGCTGACCGAAGCGGGGTACGTCGGCGAAGACGTCGAGAACCTCCTGCTCAAACTCCTCCAGGCCGCCGACTACGACGTCGAGGCCGCGCAGCGCGGCATCATCTACATCGACGAGATCGACAAGATCGGCAAGACGAGCCACAACGTCTCGATCACCCGCGACGTGAGCGGCGAGGGCGTCCAGCAGAGCCTGCTGAAGATGCTCGAGGGCACCGTCGCCAACGTCCCGCCGCAGGGAGGCCGCAAGCATCCCGAGCAGCAGTACATCCAGATGGACACGACGAACGTCCTCTTCATCGTCGGCGGAACCTTCGTCGGCATCGAAGAAATCGTCAAGAAGCGCCTCGGCCGCAAGCGCATCGGCTTCACGACCGAGCCGCCCCCCGACGAGCAGCACCTCATCGATGAGAAGGCCGCGCTCATGCGCCAGGTCACCGCGGACGACGTGCTCGAGTTCGGCCTGATCCCCGAACTCGTCGGCCGCCTGCCCGTCATCACTCCGCTCATGCCCCTGGACTTCGACGCGCTCATCCAGATCATGACCGAGCCGAAGAACGCCCTCATCAAGCAGTACCAGCACCTCTTCTCGCTTGAAGGCGCGCAACTCGAGTTCACGGATGATGCCCTGCGCTGCTTCGCGGAGCGGGCGATGGCTCGTCAGACCGGCGCCCGCGCCCTGCGCGCTGTCCTCGAAGAGGTCATGCTCGACATCATGTACGAACTGCCCGACGCCAACTCCGAAGGGGTAACGTACATCATCGACCGCCAGGCCGTCGAGAGCCGCCGCCACCTCAACCAGCTCGCCACCAGGCGCAAGAAGGAATCGGCCTAGATCGCTTCCACTTCAGGCGGAGGGGGTGGCACTGAACGCTCGTCGCTCTGGACGAGAGTTCAGTGCGACCGGGCAGGGACGCTCGCCTTTGAACCGGGCCGGAAGCAGCGACCTTCGACGCCAGCCGCAGCGATACGTCTGCTCACAAAGCGATCGAGCCGGTCCGAGCGCGACGCCACGCCCTCGGGCCCCCTTGGGAACGCGCGGAACAGACTCATCGCGGGCATGACGACGAAAACGCGATCGCGCTACCTCTTTCCACCCCGGCCGAATATCGAGTCTTGTCGCGGTACTACGCCGCTTCGCGGTCCCTCGGCGCAGGGCCCTCTTCGAAGCGCCGCGTGAGGCGCGGGCCCCCCTTCGAGCGCTCGACGACGAACCGCTCTGCGCCGGGCAGGCTCGCCAGCCACTTCGCCCCGAGCACATGCGCCCCGAGCGACGGATCATACCGGGCGTGGACCACTTCCAGGCCGCGGATCCGCCCGCACTCGTTTCCTCCGAGCAGGAGCACGGCCCCCTTCGCCCCCGGCGCGACCGCCTCGGCGCTGATGATCCCGATCCCCCCCAGCCCGAGGTCGATGCACTCAAGGGTCCGAACGCCTCCCGCGTCGCCCGCCGAGCCGTCCGTCGAGCCGTCCGTCGCGAGCCAGCACACCTGCACCTTCACCGGCCAGGCGTAGCGGTCGTGCGCGCGAAGTCCCCGGCCCGAGACCTTTTCTGCCGCCGGACCCGCCGCCGGATCGTTGTTCGACTCGTTGTAGGACTGCATGCGATCCGTCCCGCCTTTCCCGCGGAGTCTGTGGTCAGTTCTTCTTCCCCGATGCCGCCCGGCGCTGACGGCCGAGGTCGCGGCGGGTAAGCGGTTGGCCAATCGACAGCCGCGGGCCCTCGGCCGTCATCTCGATCTCCATGTTGGGCATTCCCAGCGGCTCGGGAATCCACCGCGCCCCGACGAGGTGCGACATGCTTCCGAGCAGGTATCGGCAGTGCATCACCTCAATGTAACGAAGGTGAGCCCGGTGCCGGGCATCGACGAGCAGGACCGCGCCCACCGTCCCCGGATGAACCATGTTCGGGCAGAGAAGACCGATTCCGCCCGCGCTCAGGTCCGTCGTGCTCACGACGATCGGGGCGCAGATGCTCGCCTGGCGGAACCAGCAGACCTGCACCCAATGACGCCACTCGTACCGGTCATGAACTCGATCACACCCCAGCCACCGGGGTGAACCCGACGGTTCTGAGTCTGATCGCGACGCATTGAACACGCTCTTTGTCATTCTCGGACCCCCCCTCTGCGGCTTCGCGGCCGCGCTGCGTCTCTCATGTCGCACGGATGCGGCGGACACTTGAAAGCCCCCTCGCGGCGGCCAACCCATCGCGTTCTGGCCCCGCGATAGTCCGCACAGGCAACCCGCTTTCGCTCTCGACACGTCCGGGTCAGAATTCGCCCGAAACACGGGAAACCGGGCCCGAATCACCCCATCCGCCCCGCTTCCCGCTTCATGGCCGGGAGAGCGGCTCGGTTTCAAACTCCAGCCTCGGGCCGGAAGTCGTCTCGACGACGCGAACCGTCGGTGCGCTCTCCGGCGCAGGAACCCACCGGCAACCGATGACATGTGCCTTCTTTTCAGAGACATAGCGGCCGTGCATCACCTCGACCCAGCGGATCGAGTACTGCCCCGGACCGTTTGTGAGCAGAATGGCGCCGAACCGGTGCAGATGAACCCAGGACGCGGACAAAAGGGCGATTCCCCCTGCGCTCAGGTCCATCGTCCTCATCGGCATCGAGGAACCGTACACGTGGTCCTCGAGCCAGAGCACCTGGACCGTGGTCTTCCAGGGATAGCGGGAGAATCGGCGCTTTCCGGCCGCGACGGACGTCGCCTCGGGCGGACTCGGGGCGCTTCCACCGGGTTTTCGGCTTTCGGACGAAGCCATCTACTCCACTCCCCTCCAGCAAAGCAGCAGCGCGAAGCGGACCCTCTTGTAGACGAATCGGCCGAATACGCGTCCGGTTTTGCCGCAAACCGCCACTTCCGGGACGAATCCTGCTTTCCTAAAATGACCATCACCCACCCCGTCCCCACGATCAGGGAGATGCCCATGTCTTCGCCGCTCCTGCCCGACCAGGCCCGATCCCTGATGCACGAATGGGTGGCCAATCCGGCCCTGCGCAACCACATGGAATGCGTGGCCGCGTGCATGGCCGCCTACGCCCGCGACCTCGCGCCGCACGATGTCCAGCGGTGGATCGTCTGCGGCCTGCTCCACGACTTCGACTACGAGAAGCATCCCAGCCGCGAGGAGCACCCCTTTGTGGGCGTCCGCCATCTCGAATCGCTCGGGATCGACGAGGAGATCCGCACGGCCATTCTCGGACACGCGGAGTACAGCGGAACGCCGCGGGAAACCGCCATGGCGAAAGTGCTCTTCGCCGTCGATGAACTCGCGGGCTTCATCGTCGCGTGCGCGAAGGTCAGGCCCAATGGATTTGCGGACCTCGAGGCGAAGAGCGTCAAGAAGAAGTTGAAGGACAAGGCCTTCGCAGCCGCGGTGAGCCGCAGCGACATCGAACAGGGCATCGCCGAACTGGGCGTGGACCGCGACGAGCACATCCAGCGCTGCATCAACGCGATCGCCGCCGCAGCGCCGTCGATCGGACTGTAAGCAAGAGTCTGCGCCGGGGCGGATCGACTTCGATTGTGTTCGGCGGGGCGGACGCTTCGCAGACGCGATGAGCGTCCTGCAAGTCGGGACAGGGCTTTGCACCAGCCGGCAACTGGGGGCAGGCATCGTCGCGATTGGTTCGACGACTCATCGGTCTGCCGCGCGCAGGCGCCGGTCCGCGCCCAGAGCGGCGGTTGCTCGAATCGCGCTGATCGTTCGTTCGCCGTTTCGCACGGGCGAGACGCCCATGCTCCGGGCACACCGGACTGCCGAATCGACCGGCTCGTCTACGATCTCTACGGCCTGACGGAGGAGGAGGTTGCGATTGTGGAGGGAGCATTGAAGTGAGCGATGAAAGCGGGACGAGCGAAGCGGGCGACGACCTGTCGCGCAATGCCGGCTGCCTGGGATTTCTGGCGCGGCTGCTCAAGGCCGGCGCCGCGGAGCCGGCCGGGGCGTCGGCCGGCGATGAACCTCTGCCGTATCGCCGCAAGGACTATCTGCTTTCGCAGGGGGAGCGAGCGTTTTATGATGTGTTGTGCCGAGCGGTCGATGCGGGCCGGCATCGCGTCTTCTGCAAGGTGCGCCTCGAAGACCTGTTGTCGATTCCAAAGGGCACGGAGAACGCGCAGTCGCACCGCAACCGCGTCCAGTCCAAGCACGTCGATTTCGTCGTGTGCTCCGCGGACGTGCTGCGGCCGCTCGTGGTCATCGAACTCGACGACCGCAGCCACGAGCGCGAGGATCGGCGGCACCGCGATGCCTTCGTCGATCGGGCGCTGGCCGCGGCGGGTCTGCCCATCCTGCACATGCCGGCGCGTGCGAGTTATACGGTTGAGTCCGTCGCCGACGCGGTGAGCCGTGCAATCATGGGGCCGACGGGCCGGAGTTAACCTATGGCCAATGAGCGAATCAATCGACCGATCCCCATTCAGGAGGGGTATCAGCCGGGACGGATGGAGCAGCGCGGGTATCCGCCGAACGTGGGAGCCGGCTGCAAGCCCAACGGACAGATTCCGACGGCACAGAACCTGACGCCGCCGACGGGCGGAAGCGCCATCGCACCCGCGTCGCAGGCCTCGCAAGCGAGGGATCGTGATCGGCCATTCGCACGGGCGAGACGCCCATGCTCCCGGGGGGGCTTCAGGGGCGCGCATCTCTCCGTGTTCTCTGTGGCTCTGTGGTGAGTGGATCGTGATCGCCGTTTCGCACAGGCGAGACGCCCATGCTCCGGTTTCGTACGGGCGGGACGCCCATGCTCCGGGGGGCTTCCGGGGCGCGCATCTCTCCGTGTTCTCTGTGGCTCTGTGGTGAGTGGATCGTGATCGCCGTTTCGCACAGGCGAGACGCCCATGCTCCGGGCACACCGGACTGCCGAATCGACCGGCTTGTCTGGGATCTCGACAAGTCAACGGAGGAGAGTGCGATTGTGGAGAAGACTGCGGCTGCGCCGGGAAAGGAAAGAGGAGAGAAGTGAACTCGAAAGCAGGAGGGATCAGGCAGTGAGCCGTTCGATCGCGGCGGCGATGAGTTTGTCGCTGAAGAGCGACAGTTTGCGCTGCGCGGCGGATTCCCCAGCGGGCCAGTGCGCTAAGCCCTGCCTGATGCCCTCGACGGAGGGCTCGGCGCTCTCCCGGGCGATAAGCCAGTCGGTCGTGGCGAGCACCTCCATGCCCAGCGGCGACTGGAAACCGTCGATGAGTTGATCGGTCGCCTCAATGGAATCGGCGAAGGGGGCGGCGGGCGGCGACTTCAGATAGGCCCGAAGTCGCGGCTCCATCTCATGGTTGAAATGGATGGAGCCCAGGGGCGACGCATCAGCGAGTCGCTTGTCGCAATGGAGGTAACTTCCATCGAGCGCATCGAGCAGGTGAGTCAACCGATGGGCGTATGGGCCGTATCGGTCTGCCACGAACTGCAGATCGAGAGGGTTGGCAAGCCTCTGTCGGTTGATGACGCGCTCAAGGAACCAGGCGAGTTTCTGAATCTCGAGAATCGAGCAGTCGAGGCCGAGGAGGCCGTAGCGCCGGATCATCTCGGTGATAAGGGCGCGAGCGGGAGTGAGTTTCTCAACTCCAACGTTCTTGGCCACATTCTGGAAGGCTCGTGTCGGCTCGAAGACGATGATGCTGACCCCTTCGAGATCGCCGAGCGCGTGTTCGATGGCGGGTCTCACGTGAGCCCAGTCGAGTCCGCCGTTGCCGCAGCCCAGCGGCGGAATGGCGATTGAGCGGATACCGCGGTCGATGATGACGGCTCGGAGGTCGGCGAGACCGGACTGAACCCACTCGAATCGCGCCTTGCCGCGCCAGTGCTGCTTGGTCGGGAAATTGATGATCCAGCGCGGGCCGGAGATTTCGAGGGACTCGGTGACGAACATTCGGCCGACCTGCACGTCGCCTCGCCTGCATGCGGCGGTGTAGGCCTTGAAGTTGGCGGGATAGCGCTCCTTGAACATGAGCGCAATGCCCTTGCCCATGACGCCGACGGTGTTGACGGTGTTGACGAGCGCTTCGACTTCGGCTTCGAGCAGGTTGCCCCGGGTGAAGATCATGATCTAGAAGTACCAGCTCGGCAACGCCTTGACCGGAAGAGTCAGCCCCCTCGCCGCCACGGCCTCGCTCACCGCTCCGACCGTTGCGGAATCGTAGCACGCGATGCCGATCAGTGCCTGGATGGGCAGGTGCTGATGCACGAGCGCCTCGGCGTGGTAGCGGCCGAGTTTCCCCGGATCGTCGGGATCGCGCTTGAAGTCTCTGCTTTGCAGGAGCGGCCAGTCGATGTGTCGTCGGAGGTCATCCAGCCGCGAGAAGAAATCTGATTCGCTCATGTAGGCGTGGCTGTTCGTGAAGACAAAGGGAAGTCGAAGTTCGACGAGTCGCGGAAGCGAGGAGACGAGAATCACGATCTCACGGTTGGTTCGCTTGATGACGCCGCCGTAGCCGGTCTTGATGTTGTAGAGCATGATGGACCACGGCGTGAAGTAGAATGGAACGTAGTCGCCGAGCGTGCCGCCCGGCGGAATGGGTACAACACGATGCCGACGCCGTTCGATGAGATCGGGATGTCCGATGGGGACGAAACAGGGGTCGCAGGTGTCGCTATTGCGACAGTGAAGACCGTGGGCGAGGATCCATGGAACGTTGTCCCGATGGGTGATGCGGAAAATCCTCGCCTCGTCCGGGTTGAGTGGAGCCATACGGACGCGAGTATACCTCGGCCGCCGTGCGGTACGGTCAGGCGAGGAGACCGCTTCCCTACCGCCGCGTCTCGTTGATGGCTGGATGCCTTCCTCCTATGCCCATTGCCCCGTCCCTGTGCCGGGTACCCGGTGCCCAGTGCCCCGCGCCCGGGACCCGAGGCGATTCGGCTCTGCCCTGATGCCTTTCACGCCTACCCTCCAGCGGGATGAATGGCGAAAAGAACCCAGCGCTGCTGGACGTGCGCGACCTGCGCACCCACTTTCCGATCCGGGCGGGAATCCTCGGGCGGCAGGTCGGCGTTCTTCGCGCCGTGGACGGCGTCTCCTTCACCATTGCGGCCGGCGAGACCCTCGGCCTGGTCGGCGAGTCGGGGTGCGGCAAGACGACCGTCGGCCGGACGATTCTGCGGCTGATCGAGGCGACGAGCGGCGAGGTGCGCTACCAGGGGCGCGACGTTCTGAAGATGGGACGGGCCGAGTTGAAGGCGCTGCGGCGCGAGATGCAGATCATCTTCCAGGACCCGGCCGGCTCGCTCAACCCCCGGCGGCGCATCGGACGGATCATCGGCGAGCCGCTCGAGGTGCACGGCCTGGCGTCGGGCGAAGCGCTGAACAAGCGCGTTGATGAACTGCTCGACCGCGTCGGCCTGCCGCGACGCAGCGCCGAGCGCTTTCCGCACGAGTTCTCCGGCGGTCAGCGGCAGCGCATCGGCATCGCGCGGGCGCTGGCGCTGAGTCCGCGGCTGATCATCTGCGATGAGCCGACGTCGGCGCTGGACGTTTCGATCCAGAGCCAGATTCTCAACCTGCTGATGGACCTGCAGCGCGACCTGGGGTTGTCGTATCTGTTCATCAGCCACGACATGGCGGTGGTGCGGCACCTGTGCCGGCGCGTCGCCGTCATGCTCGAAGGGCGGATCGTCGAGACGGGCGAGGTGGAGCAGGTCTACGAGCAGCCGCAGCACGCGTACACGAAGTGCCTGCTCGCGGCAGTGCCCGAGCCGAAGCCGGGCAAGCGCCGCCGGCACGCGCCCTACACTCCGCCGCAAGCGCCGCCGGCGAGCGTCGCGGCCAGGCCGGCCAGAAAGTCGGCGGTGGAATCGATCGCGGACCTCTGACCATGCTTCGACCCGGCGCCGATCCTGACAACGTGCAGATGTCCGACGTGCTCTGCGATTTCTGCGGCGCGGCGTGGACGGCCGAGTTGCCGCTCGTCGAGGGCCACCAGGGCAGCGTGATCTGCGGGCGATGCGTGTCGGTGGCCTGCGTCGAGGTCGGCGAGTCGGCGGAGGCGGGGGCCGGACCCATCAAGTGCCGCATGTGCCTCGAAGAGCGGGATGAGCCGGCGTGGGCGAGCCCGATGGATGAGGAGGCGCGAATCTGCCGGCGATGCATCGAGATGGCGGCGGAGGCGCTGGAAAGCGATCCGGAGACGGGATGGCGCCGGCCGGGATAGGCGCGATGCGGCGGTGAAGGGGCGGGGGCGGGCAGTGGGCAGGGGCACGCCGGCGGACCGGCTGGAGCGGCCCGGACCGGCGAACGGGCGGGGCGGCCCCGGGCGCGGCGAGGGGGATTTGCGCCGATTTTTGATTTTTTTCGCGCCTCGGCGCGATTTCTCGGGTACATTTTGGATACGGATGAGCGGGCGGCGTGCGCGCTGAGCGGGCCGCTCTCCGGGCACCAACGGGTCCGGGCTGCGGCTGACTCGGCGGAACGTGTTCCGCCGGGCGTTGATCGAGGCTGCGATGCTCCTGTGGAAAGGACCCAAGATGCACACCCCATCACTGACACGGCCGGGAGTCGGAACCGCCTCCGCGCGGCGGCGCGGCCGGGGCTTCACGCTCGTCGAACTCCTCGTGGTCATCGGCATCATCGCGCTGCTCATCGGGCTGCTCCTGCCCGCCCTCGCCGCCGTACGCGAGCAGGGCAAGATCACGCAGACGCGCTCGCTCATGAAAAACCTCGGCGACGCGGTGGACAGTTTCGTCCTCACCCACAACCGCCGTCCCGGCCCGCTGAGCGAGCGCCAGCACGCCAGCGACTCCAACTACTACTCCTTCATCAGCGGCACCGAGAACGCCCTGCTCGAACTCATGGGCGGACTCACGCAGCACGGCACGGACGTCTTCGACCTCGCGGGGCTGCGCATCTACCGCGATGACATCGGCCTCGGGCCAACGATCAACGGCGTCAAGTACGACGCCTATTTCAAGCCCAGCCCGCGTGATCTCTACTACGTCAACGGTCAGGACGGCGGCTCCGGCGGGCAGCAGAACGTGGAGAACAACCGGCCGCAGGACGGCGCCCGCGCCCTGCCCGACCTCGTGGACGCCTTCGGCACGCCGATCATCTTCTGGCCCAACAGCGGCTCCAAGCCCAAGGGACTGCGCGACATCAACGGCCGGCCTGCGGTCGTCACCTTCAAGTCGCAGTCGGGCAACATCAGCGAGGCCGCTCCGTACTACTACTCCTCCTTCCAGAGTTACACGAATGCTTCGGGGCTGCGCGTCGGCCCGTCGGGAGGGTCGGTCGTCAATCAGCGCACGCGCAGCCTGCTCGCGGAGACGGGCTTCGCCTCCGGCGGCAGCGGCGCCCGCGACCTGGCCCAGGCCATCGCTTCCCACCCCACCCTCGACTCCACGCCTCGCGGCGGCTACATCCTCCTCTCCGCCGGGAAGGACTTGATCTACTTCGACCGCGAACAGGTCACCAAGCCCCAGCAGGGCAGTGTCTGGAGCGACAGCGACCTCAAGCGCTTCGACGATATCATCCAGTACGGCGGGTCGTGATCCCGGCCAATCAACCTGCTCAACGAGGCCTCCCGGCGCCCGGCTCGAAAGGGTCGGGCGCTGTCGTTTCTCACCGGATGGCTCACCGCAGAGAGCGCCAAGAACGTGGGGGGAGAGACAAACCCCCATGCCGCCGCGCAGAGCGTCCGGAAGGTCAATGACGTGCAGGGTGGGCGCCCGAAGGACAGTGCCGTGCATCGGCCTGCTCTGAGGTCGATGCACGCCCGGCGCGCGGGGGAGTTCCGGAGTTCCAGAAGGATTGTGCGATCCTGCACGCTGGGAGCGGCGATGCGCGAGAGCGGTTCGCGTGCTGGCGGCTGACCGATCTGACCCCGCCCGCCAGAGAGTGCGTGGTCTTTGGGCCGTGGGAATTGACCGCTGTCTTTCCGGCGCGTTCCGCTCGCCGGCGGTGATGGGCGGTGGTCAGGGGTCGGGGTCGGGGGTGCGCAGGGACGGGAGGGCGGGGTCGTCGAAGCGGTAGTCACCCGGGCCGGGGCGGGGGAGGCGGCTGCGGGTGGCGGCACGGATCTTGCGCCGCAGATCCAGGCGCATCTCGTCGATGCGCCGCTCGAGCATTTCGAGCATCCCCTGCGATCCGGCGGCGATGAGATCGGCCGGGGCGAGCGCGGGGCCGAAGCGGATGCGGATGTGGCCGGTCATCTTCGGCCGCGAGCGCCTGCGGGGCCAGGCGTCGAAGGCGCCTTCGATCGCCAGAGGAACCACCGGGACGTGCGCGCGGCGGATGAGCAGGGCCATGCCCGGCTTGAAGCGGTTCATCGCGCCGTCGTGCGTACGGTTGCCCTCGGCGTAGATGAGCACGACGCGGCCGGCGCGGAGGTGTTCGATCGAGGCCTTGATCGCGGCGGTGTCGGGCTTGCCCTGCTCAATGGGGATCGCGTTGTAATAACGGATGACCGCCCCGGCGAGCGGGTGGCGGAAGAGGGGGAGTTTGGCGACGAAGTGGAAGTGCCGCCGGCAGCCGACGGCCATGAGAGGCGGGTCGAAGTTTGTCTGGTGGTTGGCGACGATGAGCACGCCGCCGGTGCGCGGGACGTTCTCGCGCCCCTCGACCTGCATGTGGTAGAGGAGGGTGAAGAAGGTGCGGATGGGGTACCAGCAGGATTCGTACGCGAGGATGCGCGGCAGAGGGATGCCGGGATTGCGCGATCGGAGGGCTTCGAGCAGCAGCATCGGCGCGCGTCCTCTCAACTCCGCGGCCCGAGCCGGGCATCGACCTCGCGCTCCAGCGCCGCGAGAACCTGGTCGTGGGAGAGGGTGGTGGTGTCGATGACGACGGCGTCGTCGGGGACGACCAGCGGGCCGGTGGCGCGGTTGCGGTCGGCGGCGTCGCGCTCGATGATCTCGCGCAGGAGGCGGGCTTCATCGACGCTCTGGCCGGCGGCGCGCAACTGGTCGGCGCGGCGGCGGGCCCGGGCCTGCGGACTGGCATCGAGGAAAAACTTGACGTCCGCGTCGGGGAAGACGACCGAGCCCTGGTCGCGCCCCTCGCTCACCAGCCGCGGATGCTCATCGCGCAGGCGGCGCTGCGCCGCAACGAGAATGGCGCGGACCTCGGGCAGGCGCGCGATGCTCGACGAGGCGAGAGTCACGTCGGCGTCGCGCAGGCGGTCGGTCACGTCGCGGGAGCAGGGGCGCGTGAGGAGAAGGCGCGGGGGATCGGCGGCCCAGTCGAAGCGCATCGCGGCCCGCTCGGCGGCGCGCGCCACCGCCGCACCGTCGGAGAGATCGAGGCGCTCTTCGAGGGCGATGAGCGCCGCGGCGCGGTACATCGCGCCGGTGTCAAGGAATTCGAGGCCGAGGCGGCCCGCGAGCAGGCGCGCCGTCGTCGATTTGCCCGTGCCGGCGGGTCCGTCAATCGTGATGGTCAGTCGCTGTTTCACGGGGGTGAGCGGTCCGCGGCGGCGCGCGGAATGAGCGGGCCTTTCAAGCGCGGCGGGGCGCACGTCAGGCCGCCTCCCAGATGGCGGTGATCCGCGCCCGCGCGGCGTTGATCGCGGCAACTGAATCGCCCGAGCCGTGATAGTCAAGCACGAGGAGTTGTTCGTAGCCGACGGCCTGGAGCGCGGCGACGCATTCGGGCAGCCGCGAGGGAGGCGGGGGCCCGGGGGCGGCCTTGGGCTGGCGCGGGGACTTCTTCGGGCGCGTGGCCGTCGCGGCGGCGGCGGTCTTCTTCTTCCTCGTGGTGGTTTTCTTCGGCGGCGGCTCTTCGCTGAGCGGTTCTTCGGCCCCTGGGAGCGCGGCTTCGGGGACGTCGTGATCGCCGAAGGTGGCGAAGACCGCTCCCGCATAGGGCGCGGTCTGGCGCAGCGCGGCCACACAATCGTCGGTGCGGCAGGCGGCTTCAAAGGTGGGAACCGTGCCGATGCGGAATCCGCCGACCTTCTTCACCAGTTCGACGAGCCAGGCCGGCTGGCCGAGCCAGCCGCGCGCCGGCTCGATGAGCACGTTGAGTTCGAGGCGATCGACGCGCTCGATGACGCGCCGGAAGAAGGCGACGTGAAAGTCGAAGACGCGGCCGTCCGGCTCGGCCGCGGTGCAGTCCGGCTGGAGAGCGAGGGCGTTGCATCCGAGGCGATGCGCCGCCCGCGCGACGAGGTCGATGCGCTGCATCGCTGCTTCAGCGGGGCGATGGGGCGCAGCGCCGGAGGCGACGGGGGTGGACTCGCGCAGCAGGAGGCAGGGACAGCCGGCCTGGTCAGCCTGGACGCGGAGAGTCTCGAGGTCGTCCAGGCCCCAGCCCTTGAAAAGGTCGGTGTCCAGCGCCAGACCGCGAAGCGTCGTCTGCTGGAAGACGAAAGCGGGGAGTTCTGAGATCGGAAGGGCCCGCGCGCCGCGAGCGTTGAGGCGTGAGGCCAGTGATCGGGCGGTGAGCGTCAGGAGCATGGTCTGCGTGGCGACGTTGAAGGGGCAGGCAGTCTATGCGCCCGGGAGGTTCGTGCCACCCTTCGGACTCAGGGCGCTCACGATTTCGTCATCAGAACGGCGCCGAGAGTGGTTCCGGCGCAGGCGAAAGCGGGCATCCGGTCGCGATGGTCATCGCCCCCTCGCCGGTTTCGCAAGCGCACAGGAGCGGAGGAAACCCGCCATCCACGCCCTGCGTCGTCTCCGGACCTCGCTCGCGACGAGGGCCGGGAAGCGGGGCGACCGGATCCCCGTCTGCACGGGAATGCCGGAAAAACGGCCTCCCCGAGGGGAGGGGCGAAAGGCCGGCAGCGCGACAAAAAAAACGCGTAGCCAACAGAGCCGGCTACGCGCGGAGGGGAGAAAGATCTTGTCAGGGCGGCGTCCGCATGAAAGAATCCGAACGCCACCACTAGTATACGGGAATCAAGCGGAGTGGCAACCGATCTAGTCAAAATTTCCCATCTTATCACCTAAGCCGATGGAAAATCACCACTTTCGGCGGTTCTGCGTTGTGGATAACCTGTCTTTTTGATGGCGCAGGCCGGTCGAGAGGAGGCCTCCTACGATCATCCCCCCGTTTCGGACACGGTTCGGAACGTTGGAGCAGGCCGGTCGGTGTCTGACCGGCCCGGCGGGCGTCTGCCCGCGCCATTCCCCTACCGCTCCCAGAGGAGAGGAACGCCCATGCCCAGCCCCGCCGACCGCCGGTACACTGACTCCCACGAATGGCACAAGCTGGATGGGAAGGTGGTCACCCTCGGCATTTCCCGGTTTGCCGTCGATGAACTGACGGACGTGACCTACGTCGAGATCAAGCCGGCCGGAACGAAGATCAAGGCCGGGGACGCGGTCGGAGAGGTCGAATCGGTCAAGGCGACGAGCGAAATCTACTCGGCCGTCGGAGGGGAGATCGTCGAAGTGAACCGGGCGCTGGCGGATGATCCGGCGATTCTGAATCGGGATCCTTACGAGGCGGGGTGGCTCTGCCGCATCCGGGTCGAGGACGTTTCGGCGCTCGATTCGCTGATGAGTCAGAGCGAATACGACGAGAAGCACCCGACGTGAGTCGCGCCGATCGCCACGATGCGTCGAAGGAAGGGGCGGCGGGCGGGCCGGTGCTGCGCGTCGCCGGCCTGCGCAAGGTGTACACCTCCGGGGCGGAGCGCGTCGAGGCGCTCGCCGACGTGAGTTTCACCATCGACACGCCGGGCTTCATCGGCATCATGGGACCGAGCGGCTCGGGCAAGAGCACGCTGCTGCACCTGCTCGCCGGTCTCGATCGACCGACAGGAGGCGAGATTTTTCTCGGCGGCGAAGGCGTGCACGCCATGAACGAAGGCGAACTGACGCGCTACCGGCGGCTGCGGATCGGGATTGTCTTTCAGCAGTTCAACCTGCTCGGCACGATGACGGCGCTGGACAACGTCATGCTGCCGGGCGTGCTCGACGGCCGCGCCGAGTCGTGGCTGCGGCAGCGGGCCGAGGCGCTGCTCGAAACGCTCGGGCTGCGCGAGAGGATGCACCATCGGCCCGATGCGCTCTCGGGAGGCGAACAGCAGCGCGTCGCCATCGCCCGCGCACTGCTCTTTGAGCCGAGAGTCCTCTTCGCCGATGAGCCGACGGGCAATCTCGATTCGACCACGAGCCGGCGCATCTGGACCATGCTCGCGGACCTGGCGCGACAGCACGGGATTACCATCCTGATGGTGACGCACGAGCCGGCCGCGGCGGCGCACTGCGACCGGGTGATCATCCTGGGCGATGGTCGGGTCACGGACGACCTCGACGTCGGGCGGCATGATTCGGCGTGGCTGGCGAGCCGCTACCAGCAGTCCGTCGGCGCGTGAAGCCGCGGGAGCGGAGTTCGCGCAGCGCCGCGCCGGCTTCGAGGAAGTGCGGCGCGCCGGGCGGGCCGCGAGAGTCGAACCAGGAGCCGCGATGATCCGGGCCTCGGGCAAGATCGGGATGAACAGCCTCCGGGCCCGGCCGGGGAGGACGATGCTGCTCCTGCTCGCCGTCGCCCTCTCGACGAGCCTCGTCGTCGTCGTCTCCTGCGCGCTCGATTCGCTGCGCGCTTCGCTCCGCGACGCGATGGAAGACATGCTCGGCAGCGCCGATCTCTATGTGCGCCACCAGGCGGGCGGGCGGCTCGATGAGGCCCTCCTCGACGAGGTCTCTGCCTGGCCCGAGGTCGAGTTCGCCACGGCCCAACTCGTCTCAACGATCCGCATCGAGAATTCACGCACCGGACAGTCGGGACTCTTCGAGTGCATCGGCGTGCGCCTCGACGTGGAGAGGCGCATCCGACCGCTGACCTTCTTCGCCGGCCGCATGGCGGAGAACGTTGGCGAGATCGTCGTCGATCCGCGCGTGGCGGAGGTGCTCGACGCCCAGGTCGGCGATGTGCTCCGCGTCGGCGACTGGGGACGCGAGCGCGACCTCCTCCTCGCGGGCATTCACGACCGCGTCAATCTCGCGGTCCTCCAGAATCCGCAGGCGCGGCTCGATCTGAAGGCGATGCAGGAGGTGTCGGGATATCCCGGCAAGGTGACCTCCCTCGACGTCGTGCTGCGGACAGGCGAGGTGATCGGCGATGTGATCCGGCTGCGCGCCGGCGCGATCCGCCCGCCCGCCGAACTCACTCCCTCCGACCTGGCGCGGTCGGGGCTGGACCGCAACCTTCGGGGCATGGGCATCCTGCGCTACATCGCCTTCCTCTTCGCCTTCATCTCCTCGGCGTTCATCGTGCTCACGGGGCTGACGACGGCGGTGACGCAGCGCATCGCCGAACTCGCGACGCTGCGCTGCATCGGGGCGACGCGCTCGATCGTCTTCGCGTCGCAACTGCTGGTCGGGGCGGCGATCGGCGGACTGGGGGGCGTGGCGGGCCTGCCGCTGGGCCTCCTGTGGGGCTGGCTGTTCTCCCTCTACTTCCATCGCTACCTCCGCGCCGGACTGGTGATCGAGAGCGGCCCGCTCCTCCTCGCCCTGGCCGGGGCGCTGGCGGCGGGAGTCGCGGGGGCGCTGCTCCCGGCCTGGTCCTGCGCGCGCATCGCGCCGCTGGCGGCGCTGCGCGTGCGGGCGAGCCCGCCGCACCTGCGGCGCGTCTTCTACGCGATCGCAGCCGCCGCCCTGGCCCTGCTGCTCCAGCAACTCTCGCTGCGCCTGCCGGCGAACGAGCAGGTGTCCTTCTGGTCGCACCTGTTCTTCGGCGCGCCGCTGATGGTGGCGGCTTGGTTCCTGCTCAGCGTTCCGTCGCTGCTCGTCGTGACGCGCCTGGGCGCGGGCCTGCTGTCGCGGCTGCTCGGCCTGCCGCGGCGCCTGCTCGCCGAGTCGGTCCTCGCGACCCCTTATCGCAACGGGTTCACGGCCGGGGCGCTGATGCTCGGCCTGGCGATCATGGTCGCCGTCCGCGCCTCGGGCGGAGGGCTGCTGAGCAACTGGATCGAACCGATCCGCTTCCCCGACGCCTTCATCACCCTGACCGGCGGCGTGCCGCAGGAGCACCAGGACTGGATTGCGCGGCAGGAGTGGGTCGGACACGTCTCGCCCATCGGGCTCTTCAAACTCGACGTGGAGGAGCGGCACCTTTTCGGCGTCAAGGGGATCGCGCCGCAGCGCGTCCACTTCATTTCCTTTGAACCCGATCCCTTCTTCGCGCTGACCAACATCGAGTGGGTGCAGGGCGACGAGCAGGAGGCGCGGCGCCGCCTCAAGGAGGGAGACGCGATCCTCGTGGCGCGCGAGTTCCTTTCCGCCCGGGGCATCGGCGTCGGCGACACACTCCGCCTCAGCGCCGGCGCGACGAGCCACGAGTTCGAGATCGTCGGCGTCGTCGCCTCGCCGGGGCTGGACATCGCGACTGAGATCTTCGGCATCGAGGGGCAATTCCACCAGCAGGCGATCTCGAGCGTCTTCGGCACGCGCGCCGACGCCAAGCGCCTTTTCGACCACACGGCGGTGCGGCTCTTTCAGTTCGAGGTGCTCGACGAATCGCTCAGCGACCAGGAGATCGCCGAGCGGCTCAAGGAGGCGCTCGGGCCGGTCTTCTTCGGTTCGGGCCGGCTCATCAAGCAGGCTCTGCGGCGGATGACGGGAAACGTCATGCTGATGATCGACGTCATCGCCTTCGCCTCGCTCATCGTCGCCGCGCTGGGAATGGCCAACGTCGTGGCGGCGAACGTGGCGGCGCGAAAGTTCGAGTTCGGCGTCCTCCGCGCCATCGGCGGCTCGCGCGGCGTCGTCGGGCGGCTTATCCTCGGCGAAGCGCTGCTCGTCGGCATCGCCTCGTGGATCACGGGCACCGGACTCGGGCTCTGGGACGCGAGCAACGGCGTGTTCCTCATGAAGCGCATGGTCGGCGTCGAGTTCGCGCTGGCGATCCCCTGGCCGGCGCTCTGGGGCTACGCGCTGGTCCTGATCTTCTCGCTCATCGCGGCCCTGCCCACGGCCCTGCGCCTGCTCCGCTTCACCCCCTGCGAACTCCTCGCCCGCCGCGCCGAGTGAAGAGACGCCGCAGACGCGGCACGAGCGGCGCCGGTCAGGTGACACGGCTTCCCGGACGCCGTGCGCGCCACGACTGACGCCCTCGCCCGGAGGGCGTTATCCTGATGGTCTCATGCACGAGCGCCTGCGCGATGAGTTTCTGGGGTGGCTGGGGCGGGCGGTCATCGCCCGGCGGTGGGCGGTGCTCCTCGCCGCCGCGGCGCTGCTCGCCCTGAGCGTGACGCTGGCGGCGACGCGGCTGGAGATGCAGACGGACCGCAGTTTTCTCGTCGATCCGGATCTGCACTGGAACGCGGCGTACCTCGCCTACAAGGACGAATTCCCGCGCTGGGGCGATGTCATTGTCGCAATCGACCGGGGCGAGAGGCGCAGCGGGCTCACGGCGCCCGAATTCGACCGGGCGGCGATGTTCGCGCAGTCGCTGGCGCGGCGACTCGAGCACGAGCCCGAGATCGAGAGCGTGCTGAGCGGCTACGAGTTTCAGCCGCGGCACGCCCGGCTCATGCTCTCGCTTCCCGACGGGACGTACGAGCGCGCCCTGGCGGAGTTCGAATCGTCGCGCCTCGTGCTCGAGTCGCCCTCGATCGTCGATCTCCTCGGGCGCACGCTGCGCGGCCTGGCGTCGGCGGCCGCGGCGCCGGAGTCGGCCACGGGCTCGCTCGACGGCCTGGCGCGGCTGCTGCGCGCGATCGATGCCGCGATGAGCGACCCGTCGCGGCGGATTCTCGACGGGGCGGGCGGCTGGCGGCCGCTCGAAAGCGACTCGGGCCGCTACCTGCTGCTCTCCGTCGCGCTGCGGCGCGGAGTAGGTTCGGTCTCGGGACTGGAGGAGGGTGTGGCGGTCGTCCGCCGCCTCATCGCCGAGATGCAGGGCACGCGGCTTTTTCACGGCATCGAGGCGGGCGTCACGGGCATCGGCGCCATCGAGAACGATGAGACGACGCAATCCATCGCCGACTCGACGTTCACCTCGATCCTCGCGTTTGGACTGATCGCGCTGCTGCTGGTCATCGTGTATCGCGGAGTGGTGGTGCCGCTGTGCGCCGCCGCGACGCTGCTCGTGGCGATCGGCTGGAGTTTCGGCTGGGCCACCCTCGCCGTCGGGCATCTCCAGGTGCTCAGCGTGGTGTTCACGGTGATTCTCCTCGGCCTGGGGATCGACTTCGCGATCCACGTCACGGCCCGACTCGAACTGGCGCGCGAGGAGCACGAGGGGCTTGGGGACGTCCTGCGCCGCGTCTACCGCGCCATCGGGCCGGGGCTGATCACCGGCGCGGTGACGACGGCGGCCTCCTTTGCCGTCATGACGCTCACCGATTTTCGCGGGGTGGCGGAGATGGGACTGATCGCCGCGGGCGGCATCCTCCTGTGCCTCGTCGCCATGCTCTGCGTCTACCCGGCCCTTCTCTCCCTGCGCGGCGACTGGCGCAAGAGCGTGCGGCACCGGCGCGGCGGCGAGGATGCCCACTTCGCCCACGGCCGGCTCGATTTCGTCGATCGCCGGCCGCGAACGATCATCGCGCTGGGCGCGCTGCTCATCGCGGCCGCCATTCCCGCGGCGCTGCGGACGCGCTACGACCCCAACCTCCTCAACCTCCATCCGCCCGGCGTCGAGAGCGTCGTCTGGGAGAAGCGCCTCATGGACGACAGCCGGCAATCGGCGTGGATCGGGCTGAGCATCGTCGAATCGCTCGACGAGGCCGAGCGCTTCACGGCCGCCTTCCTCGAGCGGCGCGAGGAGATCGCGGGCGTGGGCGGGGCGGGCGCTCTCTTTCATCCGCAGCGCGAGGCGCGGCGCGCGGCGCTGGCGGCGAAACTGCCGCGCGAGATCCCGGCGTCGGAGGAGGGCCGGGCAGCGGATGCGATCGACCTGCTGCGACAGTTGCAGGCCGGGCTGGCCGCGGCGGGGGGTGATCTCAAATCGGCGCCCGGCGGCGTCGGCGAGCCGCGGCGCGAAGCGCTGGCGGAGGTCGCCTCGGCGTGCGAGCATCTTGTGCAGCGCCTCGAGTCGCCCGAGAGCGCGTCGCTGTGGAGCAGCGTCTCGGCCTCGTGGCGGCGCGATCGTGCGGCGGTCATCGAGGCGTGGAGGGCGCTCGCCGATCCGCGGCCGCCGGCGATCGCGGACCTGCCCGAGCCGCTCCGGACGCTCAATGTCAGCGCCGACGGGCGTCTGCTGCTGCGCCTCCAGCCCGCGGGGGAGGGGGGCTCGGTGCTCGATCCGCATCGCCTGCGCGCCTTCGTCGCGGCGATGCGCGCCGTGGACGCCAACGTGCTCGGTCCGGCGGTTCAGATTTACGAGTCAACGGCGCTCATCGCCCGCGCCTACACGATCGCGACGAGCCTCGCGGTGGCGGCGATCCTGCTCATTCTGCTGGTGGACTTCCGCTCGCTGGCGGATTCGCTTCTCGCGCTGCTGCCGGTGTCGGCGGGGTTCGTCGGGCTGTTCGCGGTGATGGGGCTGGCGGGCCTGCCGCTCAACTTCGCCAACATCATCGTGATGCCTTTCATCTTCGGCATCGGCGTCGATGCGGGGGTGCACATCGTCCACCGCTGGCGCGAAGATCCGACCGGTGTGCCGCGCGGCCTTTCGGGCGGGACGGGGCGCGGCATCCTGCTCACCACGCTGACCACCGTGATGGGCTTTGCGAGCATGGCGCTGGCGCAGCACCGCGGCATCCGCGGCCTGGGCATCACCATGGTCATCGGCCTGACGATCACGCTGATCGTGTGCTACACGATGCTGCCGGCGATCCTGCGCCTGCGCACGGCGCCCGCTGATGTGCACCGGTAGAGGGGCGTATGCTTGTGCGGCTCGCCGCGATGCGATTCTGCTTGCGGCGGACGCGTCCGGCCGACAATCACCACTATGAACGTCTCGAGTTTCCTCAAGCACTGGTCGATCCGCGAGAATCCGTTCATGGCGGAGGAAGCGCGTCAGGACGAGGTGCTGGCGCGCCTGCACGGCCAGTCGCCTCATCCCGACTTCTTCAAGGTGCTCGGCGATCCCGCCCGGCCGGCGTCTTCGGTCGTCTTCGGCGAGAAGGGCAGCGGCAAGACCGCCATCCGCCTCCTCCTCGAAGAGCGGCTCAGGGAGGGCGACGCGGGACGCGAGGCGGGGCGGACGCTCGTCATCGCCTATGACGAGTGGAACCCCGTGCTCGACCGCTTTGCGCGCCGGGTGCGGGGCAAGACGCCGCTCGAATCGCTCCAGCAGTTGCGCCTCGTTGACCACATCGACGGCCTGCTGAGTGTGGCGGTGGCGGACCTGGTCGATGCGCTCGTGGGACGCAAGGGAGAGGGGCACGTCGAACTCGGGCCCGAGGCCGCGCACATCGCCCGCCGCCTCGACCGCGAGACGCAGAAAGACTGGATCATCCTCCAGACGCTCTACGACCGGCCGGACCAGGCCGTGCCGCGCGGGCGCCTGCTGCGGCGGGCGCTGCGCTTTCGTGAGACGTCATGGATCGGGCCGACGCGCTGGCTGCGCAATGCGCTCTGGGCGCTGCTGCTGGTCGCCGCCGGCGCCTATGCCTGGTTCCACTACCGGGGGCAGACGGACTGGATCGCGCACCTCGGCCTGGGCGCGCTGGCGGCCTGCACGCTGCTGGTGAGCGGCAAGGTGCTCTTTGACCGCATGCGCATCGCACGCGTCGCGCGGCTGCTGTCCAACCAGTTGCGGGTGCTCGACCGCCCGGCGGAGTCCTTCCGCGAGGCGCTCGAGGCCTTGCCGCCGGACCTGCGCGAGAGCAGCGCCTGGCCGATCGACGATCTCGACGACCCGCGCTACGCGATGCTCGAACGGCTGCGGCGGGCGGTGCGGCCCTTCGGGTTTGAACGTCTCGTCGTGCTCATCGACCGCGTCGATGAGCCGACGCTCGTGAGCGGCGACGTGCAGCGCATGAAGGCGGTCGTCTGGCCGCTGTTCAACAACAAGTTCCTCCAGCAGAGCGGTGTCGCGTTCAAGATGATGCTGCCGATCGAACTGCGCCACGAACTGCACCGCCAGAGCAGCGACTTCTTCCAGGAAGCCCGCCTCGACAAGCAGAACCTCATCGACCGCCTCTCGTGGTCGGGGGCGATGCTCTACGACCTGTGCACGGCCCGGCTGCGCGCCTGCATGGACGAGGGCGCCGAGCCCATCGCCCTGACGGCGCTCTTCGACGAGACGGTGACACGGCAGGACGTCATCGACGCCCTCGATCAGATGCGCCAGCCGCGCGACGCGTTCAAGATGATGTACCGGGTGATCCAGGAGCACTGCTCCAACACGCCGGAGGAGGAGTCGAACTGGCGAATCCCGAAACTCGTGCTCGACCAGGTGAGGCGTCAGCAGGTCGAGCGCCTCGAGGGCCTCCAGCGCGGCCTGCGCCCGGCGTGAAGGAGGGACGCGTTCCTCTGTCAATAGAAGTCGGGAAGATCGCCGCGACTTCGCCTGGCATACGCGCTCAGCGCCATACCTTCTGGTCGGTCGTTCCCTTCCGGCGGCAGGCACTCCGAGAGGTCGGGGAGATCGTCGGGGTAGCGGAACAAATCGAAGTCGGTTCCACTCGCTCCCGGATACCTGCCCATTGCTCGGCTCCAAGCAAACAAAGTCCGTCGGCGATACGCGACGAGTGTTGGGCAATTCAAGGTGAGAAGATCGATGAGCACCTCGCCCACAGCGGTCTTCGCCACATACTGGCCGTCCCCGTCAAGGAAGAGATGTCGTCCGATGGATTCTTCCCGCACGTCGAGCGGCAACGGTGTCGCCTGACGGTGCGAGTTGCAGGTGTTGCACGCGTAGACGAGGTTTGAGTAATCCGCGCTCGACTGCGGGGCGATCGACTTGGGATTCAGATGCTCGACGCCGAAAGCAGACTTCGGATTGCGCTCCCAGCGCTCCCTCGTCAGGCAGTAAATGCATCGAAAGTCAAACTCATCACGCAGCCAGGGCTTGTAACGTTGGTAGTCGGAGTATCCGCGCGGGCCGTGGCGACGTACCCCGCAGCCGTACTTCGGAAAGCGAAATGGCCACGGTATCGCGATCACTCGGTTGGGGGCTCGACAATCCGGTCCATTCCCGGAGGTGGTGCGGGCAGATCGGCGAGTGCTGACATCGCACGCTGCGAAATCGTCTCCGCTCTTTGTTCAGCCAGAGATTGCAACCGTTTCAGTTCAGCAGCCTCTGTCGGTGAGAGTTCCCCACGCAGACGCTTGAGCAGCAGTTCACCCCGCCGCGCGTTGTGAACCCGCCAACTGAGTTTTTCGAAGTCTGGTGTGGAGCGAAGCCAGGAACCAGTCGTCTCGCCTCCCGCCACGAGCGACGGCGGACACATCCACACTGGCGACGCGACGGACAGCACCAAGTGGAAGTGCGGCCCTGATTCCGCGGCCCCCGCCGCCCTGACGCCCACCGTCTCGTTCTCGTCGCTGCTTCGTGCAAGGAGTCGTGACTGCAGAGCGTCGCCGTTCTGAATGGCAAATCCGGCGGTACGCGCGACCGTCAGATCGTCGGCGCCGGCGGTCGTTTCCGTGTCAAAGTCGCGCGCGATCATTCCCGCTCCAGAAGGTCGATGAGGTCACCTGCGGCCCACGCGAAGGCAGAGTAGTTCATGTGCTTGAGCGCATCAAGAACTTCGGCGAGGTTCGAAAGGTCGGTTTCGGACGTGTCATAGGCATCCGTGTCGAGGACCAATTCGTCCTGTGTGCCCCTCGTCGCCGTCGCGCGGAATGTCAATCCCAAGGACTGGCCGAGCGCGAACCGATGCTCAAGAAAGGACTTCTGCTCATACGTAGGTGCCTGCTGCAAAAGACCGAGTACAGCTGGATTCGCCTGGGTCAGCCATTCGTCCGGCAGATCAGGGTACTTGTCCGCTGCGAACCGGTCAACATATCGGAGCCCTACCCGCACGCGGATGCTGGATTTGTACCCTTCGCGGAGCCACTGCGCGGCTTCAACAAGCCGGTCACGAAACTCGAAGAACCTCTGATATTCCTTGGCTTCAAGCGCAACGAATTCCGGCGCGACCGTAAGAGTCCACTGATGACTCATGTCTTCGAATCGCCACAACCGGATCGCGTCGCCGCGAGGCTCTTCGTTTCGGCTCAGCCGAAAGGCGAACTGGTCTTCACGGCGAAGGTGGGGGTAGGCCGCTCCCGCCTTTGCCTGAAAAGGCCCGATCCCCGTGGCCTCCAAAAGCGCGGGAATCAAAGGAACGCGAACCTGCCCGACGATCAACTCGATCGGCGGCTTCTTGAATGAGGGCAATGCTGCAGCCGGAAACGGATTGAGCGGCACCATCACGAGAGTCTAGCCTCCGTCCCGTCCAGTGCCTCCCCCTGGTCCCCGGCACCTGTCGATTCGACTCCGCCGCCCCTCACAGATTCGGCTGCGGCGTGTACCTCAGGTAGGATTTCACTTCGGTGAATCCCTTGGGGAACTTCCTGGGGATCTCCGCTGTCGGAACCGCAGGGACGACGATGCAGTCCTCGCCGTGTTTCCAGTTCGCCGGCGTCGCCACCTGGTACTTCGCCGTCAGTTGCAGCGAGTCGATCACCCGCAGCAGTTCGTCGAAATTGCGCCCCGTCGAGGCGGGGTAGGTCAGCGTGAGTTTGATCTTCTTGTCCGGGCCGATGACGAAGACGCTGCGCACCGTGGCCGTCTCCGACGCGTTCGGATGGATCATGTCGTAGAGGTTGGAGACGTGACGGTCGGCGTCGGCGATGATGGGAAAGTTGACGTCGGCGTTCTGTGTCTCGTTGATGTCCTTCACCCAGCCGACGTGCGAGTCAATCGGATCGACGCTCAGGGCGGCGACCTTCACGTTGCGCTTCTCGAACTCGTGGATGAGTTTGGCGCAGGCGCCGAGTTCGGTGGTGCAGACGGGGGTGTAGTCGGCAGGATGGGAGAAGAGGATGCCCCACGAGTCGCCGAGCCAGCGGTGGAACTGGATGGGACCCTGGGTCGTCGTCGCGGTGAAGTCGGGGGCGATGTCGCCAAGTCGAAGCGCCATGGTGCTTTCTCCTGAGTTGCCGGCGCCGGCCCGGGCGATTCCACGCGCCCCGCCATCGCCGGAAGGGACTATCAGTGCAGATCATATTCCCGCTCGCGCTCAACCATTTTGCGGATGGCGCGTTCGAGTTTTCCGGCGGCGCCGGCGACGGCCTGGTACATGTCCGTCGAGGTGTCCTCCACGGCGATGGGCTTGTGCGAAGCCGGGCGGGCCTCCATGACGCAGCGCTTGTCCGCCCCGGCCTTCGGGCCGTTGTTGTCGTGCAGGTGCACCTCGACGCGCGTGATCCGGTCCCGGAACACCTTGAGCGACTTCTCGACTTCCGTCTCCACGTGCGAAATGAGGGCGGGCGTACTCTGAAACTCCCCTGCGTTCACCTGGATGAGCATGACGCTCCTTTCCGTTGCGTTGGACCAAGCGACTCACGGCCGGGCTCGCCGGTCGCGACCCGACCCGAAGAGATTGTAGAAGCGGGCCCCGCGCGCACGCCAACGCGGTGGAATGCCCGATCGATCCGCGAGCCACCCAAAAAGGGCGAAAAGCAACGCCGACCGTCGGGGGGACGGCCGGCGTCGGCGGAGGGAGGGAAGGCGGTCAATCTAGAAACGGACGCCGAGGATCGGAACCTCGCGGCGGTGAACGAACAGAACCAGGGCGCAGCAGAGGGTGACGAGAACGGCAAGCCCGAAGAGCAGTCCGCCGTCGTCCTGCACAACGATGCCCAGCCGCGTCAGGTGGCTGCCGATGGCGCCGAGCATCACCCCCACGCCCAGCGCCGCTCCAAGCCAGGCGGTCCGCGGGACGAGGAGGAGAACGGCCGTGGCCAGTTCCGCCAGCCCCGCCGCCCAGCGGCCCCACGGCTCCACCCCGAGTGTCTCAAAGATATACACGCTCTCCTCGGAGCCCGTGAACTTGAAGAAGAGCGTCTGGACGAGAATCGCAGCGGCGATGATGCGGATCGTCCAACTGAAGATCAGCAGTGGTCCGCTCGGAGTGTTCATGCGTGCTTGGATGCGCGATCCCTTTCCGGCGTTACCGGAAGATGGCGGTTTCGCCGTTCAATCCCCGGGCGGACCCGTGAAGCAGGTTCCCTCCTGCACGAAACAGAGGCGGTTTCCCCACGGATCGGTGGCGTAGAAACTGCGTTCGCCCCAGGGCTGTACGCGGATGGCGTCATCGAGTTCGCGGCAACTGAGCGATCGCGCGCGGCGATGGACGGCCGGCAGGTCATCGACGGCGAAGTAGATGTGATCGGGATTGGGTGTGGCGTCCCAGTCGTCCCCGTCGCCGCGCGGGTCGTAGCAGGCGAGAATCGTCCCGCCGCAGTCGAAGTAGTGCCGCCCGCCGGAGACGCGGGTGCCGGACATTCCCAGCAGCGCGCCGTAGAAGGCCGCGGCGCGGTCGATTCCGGAGACGGGGAGAATGACGCGAAAGAGCCGGACCATGCTTCCTCCCGCAATTCATCTACTTCTCAAGCATGGTCCTGAGGGCGTCGAGGCGCTTGTTCCACAACCGCTTGATCTTCTCGACGTCTCCGGCGGCGGCGAGTTTGCGGTGCTGGATGGCGACCTGCGACTTGCCCGGACCTTTCGCGGAGAAGTTCACATCCACGTGCGTTCGGCCGTCGGACCAGGTGAGGCGCATGGACTTGTCGGGGGCGGCGGTGCGGATGGTGATCCTCTCGTCGCCGAGCCAGCGCCGGCGGGTGTGCGGATGACTCCACGCCCGGTAGAGCGCGGCAAGATCGGCGGCGATCGTCCGGCTGGCGGTGGCGGCGAAGCCGTCGGACTTCTGATGGCGCGCCCGCAGGCCGGCAAGCCGCTCGTAGCCGACCGTCACCATTTGCGACCACCAGTCGCCGACGGAGTACTTTTCGTGCACGTGCTGGGCGATGGCCTTGTGGTCCATCGCGCGGCAGCCGTCGGCATCGAGAGCCGCGAGCCATTGCGACCAGGTTCGGCCCGTCTTCGCCGCCAGCGCCTCGTCGCCGATCTCCCGGTTGATCGCGGCGGCAGCAGTCGGCTTCGAGGATGCCCTGGGCCGGCGAGCCTGAACGGTCTTCGACCTCGACTTCGACTTCGCTCTGGTCGTCGCCGTGCGTCCGGATTTCGGTTCGGGCTTCGGCGCTGCTCTCGTCGGCACAGGTCGATCCTCCGTGGTGAGGCCGTTGTTCATCCGCCCGGGAGGGCGGGAACCGGCGGGATGTGCGGCGCGTGGTCGCGGAACATGAAGTACACCGCGCCGCAGATGCACAGGCCCGCCCAGAGATAATCGAGTTTGATCGGCTGCTTCATGTACAGAATCGCGAAGGGGACGAAGACCGTCAGGGTGATCGCCTCCTGCATGATCTTGAGTTGCGCCAGGGTCATCTGCGTGTGGCCGATGCGGTTCGCCGGCACCTGGACCATGTACTCAAAGAAAGCGATGCCCCAACTGACGATCGCGGCGATGAACCACGGCTTGTGGTTGAGATCCTTGAGATGCGCGTACCACGCGAAGGTCATGAAGACGTTGGAGATGATGAGCAGGATCGCTGTCTGCAGAATGACGGGCATGGAAGTCGCCTCGGGGGGTGAATTCTAGAACACTTCCGCTTCAAGTGGGGCGGGTGCCACTGAACACTCGTCGCTCTGGACGAGAGTTCAGTGCGA
>JBDIVQ010000036.1:0-30612 GCA_039794345.1 Phycisphaerae bacterium
ATGGTGATGCGGATCATTGGTTCATTTCGCCGCCGGAGCCCGCAGCGCGAGCAAGGATAGGGGGAGCGTGAGCGACAGTGTTTCCTTGCTTGCGCTCCGGGCTACTGACCTTCGATGACATACCGAATCGCGTTCGCCAGGTAGCCGGGATCATGAATGGCGCTGCAATTGCCTCCCTCCGTGAACCAGCGCCGGCGGCCGGCGCGCTTCGCGATAGGCTCGTCGAGAGCGGCTGCGTCTGAGAGTCGCCTCGAGCACCACGCCTTGAATTGCCTCATGACTTCCTCGGCGTCCCGTTCCGCCGCGAGAACGACGTGGATGTGATTCGAGCGGACGTTGAGGGCGTGGAGTTGCCAGCCTCGGATGCGGCAATGCTCCTTGATCGTCTGCTCGACGATGGTTCGCTGGGCCGGCGATAACTCGACGGATGGCTGAGCGAGGCGTTCTCTTGCTCCGGCCTCCTTTTCGGTGTCGGGGGGTTGAACGCCGCGAGTGCCCTCTTCGATCCATCCTCGATCATCGCCGGGTAGCCAGGTGCCGTAGGTGGTCCAGACGATGTGGTAGGCGAGGATGGGCATGGTGTTCTTGTCGCTGCGCTCCCCCGATCCTTGCTGGCGCTTCGGGCTCTTTCCTTGCTTGCGCGGCGGGCTCCACGCGGCGGGCTCTACTTGATTAATTGCGCCTCCACACTGAGCACCGCCGGCAGGTCGCGGGCGATGGCGGTCCAGGTGTCGCCGCCGTCGGCGGAGGCGTAGACCTGTCCGCCGGTGGTGCCGAAGTAGATGCCGCAGGGGTTGAGGGTGTCGATCGACATGGCGTCGCGCAGGACGTTGACGTAGCAATCCTGCTGCGGCAGGCCGTTGGTCAGGGCCTCCCACTCGTTGCCTCCGGTGCGGCTGCGGTAGACGCGGAGTTTGCCATCGGGCGGGAAGTGTTCCGAATCGCTCTTGATGGGGACGACGTAGATGGTCTCCGGCTCGTGGGCGTGAACGGCGATGGGGAAGCCGAAGTCGGTGGGGAGGTTGCCGCTGACTTCGCGCCAGTTGTCGCCGGCATCATCGCTGCGGCAGACGTCCCAGTGCTTCTGCATGAAGAGGGTATCGGGGCGCGAAGGGTGCAGAGCCATGTTGTGGATGCAGTGGCCGGTTTCGGCATCGGGGTCGGGAATGTACTGCGACTGCAGGCCGCGGTTGATGGGCTTCCACGTCGCGCCGCCGTCATCGGTGCGAAAGGCGCCGGCCGCGGAGATGGCGATGTAGATGCGCCTGGGGTTGGTCGGGTCGAGGAGGATGGTGTGCAGGCCGAGTCCGCCGGCGCCGGGCGACCAGGTCTTGCCCGAAGGATGGCCGCGCAGCCCCGCGAGTTCGTGCCAGGTCTTGGCGCCGTCGGTTGAGCGGAAGATCGCGGCATCTTCGACGCCGGCGTAGACGAGGTTTGGATCGGTGAGGGAAGGCTCGATGTGCCAGACGCGTTTGAACTCCCAGGGATGCTGCGTGCCGTCGTACCACATGTGGGTGGTGAGGGGCTTGCCGGTTTCAGGAGAGGTGTCATAGACGAACTTGTTGCTCTGGCCGGCGGGCGGGTCGGTCGGGTTGGGGAGTTTCTCGCCGCCGGGGATGAACCAGGTCTTGCCGCCATCGTCGGAGCGCTGGATGATCTGGCCGAACCATCCGCTGGACTGCGAGGCGTAGAGGCGGTTCGGATCGGCCTTGGAGCCTTTGAGGTGGTAGATCTCCCAGCCGGCGAAGAGGGGGGGCGAGATGGTCCACTTCCGGCGCGCGGCGTCGGAAGTGAGGATGAAGGCGCCCTTCTTGGTGCCGACGAGGACTCGAACTGCGGTCATGAATAACTCCTTCTATGGCAGATGACAAGGATCGCTGCAAGCGATGCGAAGAACTCTCGGACCGCCGGGGGAACTGGCGAATTCAAGGTGCAATCGGATCGTCAGGGATCGACGCGATGGCGAAGCGCGGTGCTTTACTCCTCGCCGGATGCGACGATAATGACGCGTGAGCGTTCGGGCAGTTTGACCGTCGGATCCAACGGGCGCACAAGCCCGTTTTCGACGACCCCCTCGACAGCCAGGGGATGTCGTCCGCGCTTTGCCAGATGGGCCTCGATTGGCTCGGGCCGCGCATCGGGCGGCAACTTCGGCTGCGGTATCTGCGGCTCAGCGGCGATCGCTTCGTCTCTGGCACGACGTTCCGGAGTGCGGTCATCGGGGATGGCATTGATCATGTGTAACTCGATTCAGTACGCGTTAATCACGAAAATCGTCTGATTCTCCAGATTCTCCAGAACATCGGGAACTTCCGCACTCTCTCGATCATAGCGCCAAATGATCCAGATCCGGCGCCCGGACGGAGTCTGGGCGAACATCCGATGTGAACCGTCGTTGCGGCATTCCAGGAGGACCACGCGGTCAAATGCCGCCTCGACGTCGGCCGCCGACAGTCCATGGGCGCTGATCTTCTGGATGTTCCACTCAATCCACCTGAATCGCCTCATGGGCCGGGGCCCCTTGTCACGGAGTAACGTTGAGCCGATTGCACTGAGAGTCGACGGTTACGCCTCGACGATCGCCTTGAATCCGCCGTAGGCCATGCGTTTGCAGTCGAAGGGGAACTTCTTGGGATCCGCGGGCATCATCCTTACGATGCGCGGGTCTTTCATCACCTTGGCGTTGACACGATCGCGGTCGGCGCGGGACTTGTAGACGATCCAGGCGAAGATGACGGTCTCGCCCTTTTTGCACGCCGCCGGTTTCGTGAAGGGCACGACGCCCTTGATCTTGAGGTCATCGCCGACGCACTCGCGGTATTCGAGGGCGCCGTGCTCCATCCAGACCTTGCATGCGGCGCGGGCCATGCGGCGGTAGGCGGCGAGGTTCTTTGTCGGCAGGGGGATGAGGAAGCCGTCCACGTAGGTCATGCGCGATTCCTTTCTTTGCGGTGCGCTGGGGGCGTCGGCGCGGGGAGCAGGGCCGGCGGGCGGCACAAGGGTATCGCCAACCTGGCGCAGGGCGATCTGCCGGCGGGGCTGACCCTCTTCATCGGCGCCTCCTGCCGCGGCCCGGTGCGGGCTTTCGCCTCGAAGCGGTCGCCCTGGGATTGAACTCGAGTGCGAGTGCGATCCACGCGTCCATTTCCCTGCGAGTAGCCAGCCCTTCGGCGCTGACGAAGACGAAGCCGCGCATCGGTCGGCCGGTGAAGTCCATGGGTGTGCAGCCTCGGCGTTTGAGCGCCGCGTCGTATGCCTCGGGCCCGATGCGCGCCATGAGGCGGTCCTTCTCGACGCCGACGCACATCTTGCCGTCCACCATGAAGCACAGGCCGCCCATCATGCGCTTCTCCTCGAAGGAGACGTCTTGATCGTTGAGGACTTGCCGCACGCGCTGCGCGAGTTGCTCGTCATAGGCCATGCAGATGCTCCGATACTGCGGTCAGGTCCGATGAAGGCGAACGCTACCACTCATCTCCGCTGGGGCCGTAACTCGATGGAACCCTCGCGCCGACGAGGCGCAGGTACACACCGAACTGACCGCGGTGGTGGTACCAGTGGTTGAGCAGAATGGCGCGCAGGAAGTCGGCGCGCGGCATGGCGAGCATCACCTCGCCTTCCTTCACGACCTTGAAGGTCGCGCGCATCCGCTCGTCATCAAGGTTCGGCAGCGTGCGGCGGACGAATGCCGCGCCCGTTTCGAGCGCTTCGAGCACCTCGCGTTTCCTCCGCGGTTGCGGCGGGCCGGCGCTGAAGTCAGGCGGGACGGCCTCGTCTTCGAGCGAGAGGCGCAGCACGCCCTCCAGGCTCTGCGCGATGTGCAGCGCCAGTTGACCCGCCGTCATTGACTTCTCATGCGGCTTCCACGTCAGCCGGTCCTCCGGCAGGCGCTCGAGGAACTTGCGCGTGGTTGGCAGTTCTCGCTCGAACTCGTCGAGCAGGGATTGTGCGATGGATGCTCCAGTCTTTCGAAGTGTGGCGGTTGTCGCGGTCATGATTTCCCTTCCTGTGATTGGGGGTGTGGTTGAATCGGGGACTGTCAGTGAGGCGGGGAGTGAGGGCGGCGGCTGTTGCGGCGCGGCTCGGCTGCGTCATCGGCCGCGATTCAGATCGCGGTCAGCGATCCGCGCGCCGGGCGCTCGACGCCCGCTCCGCCCGATCGCGGATGCGCTGGAGTTCATGCTCCCATCCCTCGGGCATGCCGTCGCGGTGCTCGGGGGGGATGAGGCCGATGGCGCGGTGGAGGAGCGTGAGGCGCGTGCCGTCGCCTTCGGCCTTGAGGCGATACTGAATGTGGTTGACGGCGGGATAGGACATCGGCATCGGCCCGTTGATCTCAAGGAGCGTCGGCGGCTTGATGACCTGCACGTGCCCCCAGAGGTGGCCGGCGTTGTTGCCGAGATCGCGGTACCACCGCCCGCCGGGCCAGGGCTCGATCCTCATGTTCAGCGACTTGCCCTCGGGCGAGAGCCCTTCCGGGCCGAGTTCATCCAGAAGGGACTGGAAGCACACCTCGAGGGGGGCGGCGACGAGGATCTCCTTGCGGATGTGAAGGGTTTGAATGTCCTCTTCGGTGCTCAGGCTGACCACAGCGGTACCTCCGTTTCGGGCTAGGGGACGTGCGGCGAGTCGGGGTGGCTCACGCGACCCTCGGCGCGCTGTTTGATCCGGTCAAGGTGGTGGGTCCAGAAGCGCTCGTATCGGCTGACCCAGTCGTGCATCGGGCGCAGTCCGGCGGCATTGAGACGGTAGAGTCGCCGCCGCCCCTCGGCCGTCGCTGAGACGAGTCCCACCCGCCTCAGCACGCCGAGGTGCTTGGAGACGGTGGGCTGGGAGAGATGCAGGGAGCGGACGAGGCGGGAGACGTCGCGCGGGCCGCGCCTCGCCAGTTCATCGAGTATCGCGCGGCGCCGCGGTTCGGCGACGGCGTTGAAGACATCGGCGGCGGCGGCGGCTCGGGGCATGTCCAATCATATTCCGACATAGGAATACGTCAAGTCCCCAGCCGGCTCACCGCGGCACGAGTTCGCCGGCATCCCGTCCCGCCACCCTGAAGGCGGACCCGCTTCGCGCCCCGGGGGGAGAGGGGGCGGCGTCAGCAACTTCCGGCACGAAGCGCTCGGCCTGCCGGGCGCGGCGCGATAGAATGACTTTCGGAATGAACGACGCCGCAGGTCCGTCTCCGTGGAGATGGGGCTCGGCTGTTCGAACTGGAACCAGCCGCCGCATCGCGATGGCGATGCGGGTGGGACGGAGCCTCACCCGCCGCGGCGATGCTGCCGACGCGTTTCGCTCTGACCGTTCAGGATTCTGACGAGGAGAATGACATGACCGCCCGAACAGCCCGACTTCGCACTTTCGCCCTGGTCGCCCTGGCTGCGCTGATCGGCGCGAGGGCCAGCGCCCGCCCGGAGGCTGGGAACGAGGCCGCGACGACTTCGCAAGCGGGGGAGAAGGTCCTTCGACTTCCGATGACGACGGATGGTCCGAAGTCCCTCGACCCGGTTCTCGGCTCGACGACCTACGAGAACCGCTGCTGCTCGCAGATCTACGACACCCTTGTCCAATACAAGTACCTCAAGCGTCCCTACGAACTCGAACCTTCGCTGCTTGAGGAGATGCCCACGATCTCAGCCGACGGTCTCGTCTGGCGCTTCAGACTCAAGAAGGGTGTGTTCTTCCAGGATGATCCCTGCTTCCCGGGCGGCAAGGGCCGCGAAGTGGTTGCTTCGGACGTGTTCTACTCGTGGAAGCGCGTCGCCGACCCGAAGTACCAGTTCAAGTCCTTCTGGCTCCTCGAGGACACGATCGTCGGTTTCGACGAATTCAAGGCGGCGCAGGAAGAGGCGGAGAGATTCGACTACAGCGCCCCGGTCGAAGGCATGCGCGTCATCAACGATCACGAATTCGAGTTGACGTTCAAGCGGCCGGTGCAGCAGTTCATGTGGAGGCTGGCGCAGTTCCAGTTGTCCATCGTGCCGCGCGAAGCGATCGAGACCTACGGCGACCGCTTCAACCGCCACCCCGTCGGCACCGGGCCGTTCATCCTCAAGAACGAGGAGGACTGGAAGATCGGCACGAGCCTGACGCTGCACCGCAATCCCACCTACCGCGAAGAGTACTACCCGGACGAATGGATGCCGGAGGATGAGGAATTCGGCTTCCACAAGCCGGCGGGCACGCGCCTGCCCATCGTCGATCGCATCGAGATCACCTTCTACGTCGAGAGCCAGCCGATGTGGCTCAAGTTTGAGGCCGGCGAACTCGACTACACCACGGTTCCCGAGACCGCGTACGAAAGCGCCTTCTCGCGGCGCTCGCGCAATCTGCGGCCGGCGTACGTCAACCGCGGCATTGTCGCGCACAAACTCCCGCTGCTCGATTTCATCTTCCGCGGCTTCAACATGGAGGATCCCCTGCTGGGCGGATACAGCAAAGAGAAGAAGGCGCTGCGCAAGGCCATCTGCCTCGCCCTGGACTGGGAGGAGATGAACGAGGCGTACTACAACGGAACGGCGCTCGTCTATGACGGCATGATTCCGCCGGGCCTCGACGGCTTTCCCGAGGGCGGCCGCCTGCCCAGCGCCTGGCGAGGCCCCGACCTGGAGCGGGCGCGCGAGTACCTCGCCAAGGCCGGCTTTCCCGACGGGCAGGGGCTGCCGACCATCGACTACTACACAAGCAACGGCGCCACCTCCGAGCGCATGGCCGCCCTGACCGCGCGCCAACTCGCCAAGGTCAACATCAAGATCAACCCGCGCCTCGTCGATTTCTCGACGCTCATCGAGGCGGTGGATAACAAGAAGGCACCCTTCTTCTCCTTCGCCTGGGGCAGCGACTATCCCGACGCGGAGAACAACCTTGCGCTCTTCTACGGCCCGAACGAGGCGCCCAAGCCCAACCACTTCAACTACAAGAACGCCGAGTTCGATGCGCTCTATGAGAAGATCCGCGCCATGCCGCCGGGTCCGGAGCGCACGGCGATCTATGAGAGGATGCGCGACATGGTGCTGGAGGACTGCCCCTATGCAGGATCGATGGCGCGCATCCGCCATTACCTCGTCCATCCCTGGCTGCTCAACTACAAGCCGTCCGAGACCTTCTTCACCTGGATGAAGTACCTCGACGTGGACGACTCGAAGCGCGCGGGCGCCCGCCCGCGCTGAGACGCGGCTGACGCTCCCGGAGATCGCCGGCCATGTGGTCGTTCATCCTTCGCCGTCTTCTCTACAACATCCCCGTCTACCTCGGCATCCTGCTGCTCGTGATGGGGCTGCTGCGCGTGCGCAATCCCGTGTACGCCTACCTCGGCAAAAACGCGGATGAGAAGCAGATCGCGCAACTCGAAGAGTCCTTCGGGCTCAATGACCCCTTCATCGTGCAGTACGGCCGTTTCATCTGGCGGGGCCTGCGCCTCGACTTCGGCGAGAGCTGGAAGTACCAGGGAACAACGGTGCGGGAAAAACTCCTGGCCTCCATTCCGCCTTCCCTGTCCATCACCGTGCCGGCGCTGATTCTGACCAGCCTGATCTCGATCACGGTGGGGCTGTTCTCCTCCTACTACCGGGGCCGGTGGATCGATCGGCTGCTCGTCATTGCGGCCGTGCTGGGCATGAGCATCAGTTTCCTTGTCTACATTATTTTCGGGCAGTTCGTCGGCGCCTTCCTGCCCAAGCAGGCCGGGTGGTTCCTGCAGCCTTTCGAGATCAGCGGCTACAAGCCCTGGTACTCGATCGATACGTTCGACCTGCTGGGGCTGACCATTCCCTATCCGACCGGCTTCTCTCCCATGACCTGGGTCTCCTTCTGCATGCTGCCGGTGCTCATCAGCGTGATCGTGAGCATGGGCTACGACACCCGCTTCTACAGGGCCGTGATGGTCGAGGAGTCCAACCGCGACTACATCGTCACCGCGAGGGCCAAGGGCGCGACGAAGCGCAAGATCATGTTCGTCCACATGCTCAAGAACGCGATGATCCCCATCATCACGCGGATCATGACGACGCTGCCGTTCCTCATCACCGGCTCGATTCTGCTGGAGATCTTCTTCGGCATCCCGGGCATGGGGCGCACGCTCATCACCGCGATCACGGACATGGATTACCCGATGATCCAGGGCTTCACCGCGGTCATCGCCTTTCTCTACATCCTCTCGATCATCCTAACGGACGTGCTCTATGCGCTGGTCGATCCGAGAGTGAGGCTCTCATGACGGGACGGCTGCTCCGATCGCGCGGCGTGCGGAAATTCCGGCGCAACCGCCTCGCCATGGCGGCTCTGGGCGTCATCGCTCTCTACTTCGTGACCGCGATCGTGCTATTCTTCGGCGGCATCAGCATGGACGCCACCAAAGAGCGCGTCGCGCCCAAGCACATGCCCGGCTTTTTCCAGACGCCCGATCTCGACGAGCGCCTCGCGTTCGCGATGCACTTCATCAACGAGGCGGATGTCGCCTCGCGCCTCGCTTCAAGCCGCGGGCAGCATCCGCACGAGATTCTCCAGGAGAAGGCTCTGGCCGAGCGCCGGCCCGTCCGTCTCGAGATCGAACAGTACGACCTGCTCCTCGACGAGGCGTTCACGATCCTCGAGGAGGAACTCGATCTCGTGGAGAACCTCCAGGACCATCCCGAACTCGAGCCGCGCGTCGAGCGGATGGAGGAGATCGCCGAGACGATCTTTCCGGCGCCGACGGGCTGGGAGGGAGGCGTTTACTGGCTGCGCACCTTCCTCGGCAGCGACGCCGCCGGTCAGTCCATTTCCGTCCGCGCGGTCTACTCGATCAAGGTCGCCTTCCAGATCGGTCTGATCACCAGCGTCGTCTCGGTGCTTATCGGGAGCCTGCTCGGCGCGGCGGCGGCGTTCTTCGGCGGGTGGGTCGATCACCTCATCACCTGGGTCTTTTCGACGCTCTCGTCGATCCCGTATCTGGTGCTGCTCTCGGTGCTCATCGTCGTCTTTTTCGGCACGGTGTTCGACGATCCCGAGCGGCCGTTCCTCTCGCTCGTACCGGTCTACGTCGCCTTCTGCTCGACGTTCTGGATCGGTCCGTGCCGCGTCATCCGCGGCGAGACGATGAAGATCAAGGAACTTGAGTACGTGCAGGCGGCGACGGCGATCGGCTTCGGCCGCTTTTACATCCTTCTCAGGCACATCATCCCCAACACCGCGCACCTCATGTTCATCAACTTCTCGCTGCTGTTCATCGGCGCGATCAAGTCGGAGGTCATTCTCAGTTTCCTCGGCCTGGGGGTGAAGGGGCAGGCGAGCTGGGGGATCATGATCCGCGACGCCAAGGATGAAGTCGCTTCTTACTTCTTCTGGCAGATCGGCGCCGCGACTTTCCTCATGTTCGTGCTCGTTCTGGCTTTCAACATCTTCACGGATGCGCTCCAGGACGCGTTCGATCCCAAGCACGTCGATTGACCTGCAGGCCGTCGCATGATTCAGCGAACCCACTCCAGCGCGAAGCCGATCCTCTCCGTCCGGAACCTGACGACGCGGTTCCGCACCGACCTGGGTCTCGTCACGGCGGTGGACGACGTGTCCTTCGACATCATGCCGGGCGAAACGGTCGGCATCGTCGGCGAGTCCGGCTGCGGCAAGACCGTCACGAGCAAGTCCATCATGCGCCTGCTTCCCGAGCACGTGACGCGCATCGACCCCAAGAGCCGCATCATGTTTGAAGGCGTCAACCTCGCGAGCGCCGACGAGCGGACGATGCGCGCCATCCGCGGCGACCGGATCGCCATGATCTTCCAGGAGCCGATGACGAGCCTCAATCCCGTCTTCCGCGTCGGCTGGCAGATCGACGAGGCGCTCAAGTACCACACGAACCTCAACCGCGCTCAGCGCCGCGAGCGCACCATCGAGATGCTCCGCCTCGTCGAGATTCCCAACCCCGAGCGGCGCGTCGATGAGTATCCGCATCAACTCTCCGGCGGCATGCGCCAGCGCGTGATGATCGCCATCGCGCTGTGCTGCGAGCCGGACATCCTCATCGCCGATGAGCCGACGACGGCGCTCGACGTTACGATCCAGGCCCAGATTCTCAACCTGATGGAGGGCCTGAAGCGCAAGCTCAATACTGCGATTGTCCTCATCACCCACAACCTCGGCGTGGTGGCGCAGGTCTGTGACCGCGTGCTGGTCATGTATGCCGGGCGGGTGATCGAGTCGGGCAGCGTGCATGACATCTTCCACCGGCCGCAGCATCCCTACACGCAGGCGCTGCTCGAGTCGATTCCCAAGCGCGGCCGGCGCGAGCACGGCAAGCGCCTGCCCACGATCCCCGGCATCGTGCCGAGCCTGCACGACCTGCCGACGCACTGCCGATTCGCTGATCGATGCCGGTACAAGCAGGACAAGTGCATTGCGGCTGAGCCGGACCTTATTGAAACCGGCGACGGCCGCTCGTACCGCTGCTTCTTCCCGCTCAACCAGGCGCCGGCGGCACCGAAAGTCCACGCCCACGATGAGCCTTTGAATCGTGCGGTGCGTCAGGAGGACTGCTGATGCCGCTGCTTGAAGTCCGCAACCTCGTCAAGAAGTTTCCCGTGCGCGGCGGCGTGCTCAACCGCATCGTCGGCCACGTTCACGCCGTGAGCGATGTCTCCTTTGACGTGAGCAAGGGCGAAACGCTCGGCATCGTCGGCGAGTCCGGCTGCGGGAAGTCCACGCTCGGCAAGATGCTCATCCGGCTCATCGAGCCGACCTCCGGCACGATTCGGTACGAAGGCCAGGACATTACGCGGCTTGACCACGTCGAACTCATGCCCTTCCGCCGAACGATGCAGATCATCTTCCAGGATCCGTATTCATCGCTCAATCCGCGCCTGACGGTGCGCTCGCTGCTCAAGGAGGCGATTGCCTTTCACCGCATCGTGCCGCGCGCCGAGATGGATGATTACATCACCGCCCTGATCCGCAAGGTCGGCCTGCGCGCCGACGCGGCGGACAAGTTCCCCCACGAGTTTTCCGGCGGCCAGCGGCAGCGCATCGGCATCGCCCGAGCGCTGGCGACCAAGCCCGAGTTCATCGTCGCCGATGAACCCGTCTCCGCCCTCGACGTCTCCATCCAGGCGCAGGTGCTCAACCTGCTCATGGACCTCAAGGACGAGTTCGGCCTGACGCTCGTCTTCATCTCCCACGATCTCAAGGTCATTCAGCACTTCTGCGACCGGGTGATGGTGATGTACCTCGGCCGCGCGGTTGAGATGATGCCGTGCCTCGACCTTGAGGAGCAGGTGAAGCACCCCTACAGCCGGGCGCTGCTCGGGGCCAATCCGATCGATGATCCCGCCGACCGCCGGCCGCTGACGGTTCTGCAGGGCGATGTGCCCAGCCCGTTCAACGTGCCCAGGGGCTGCCCCTTCACCGGCCGCTGCCCGGACGTGATCGACCGCTGCCGCGAGGAGATGCCCCCGGCTGTGTCGCATTCCCAAGGCCACCTCGTGGCGTGCTGGGTGGCGAGCGAGGGCGTGGCCGAGTGCCAGCGCGGAGCATAGGCATCTCGCCTGTGCGTCCATCCGCCGGCGCCCGAATCGAACCCGCAGCGTGAACGAGAAGGGCGGCTCAACGAGCCGAGTATGATCCCCCGATGCGACGCCGACTGCGAAGCGCGTGCAAGTGGAGCGAAACGCCACATGCGAAATGCCCGGAGTGTGGCGCGGCGAGTGAGCGCGCGGAAGCGGCGGCGTAAGCCGCACGAGTTCCCGCCCCCGGCTTCTTGCCCCGAGTTCGTCGAAGGGTGCGGGCGAGGATCAGTGTGGGGGCGCCTTTCGGCGTGCCTGCACAGTCTCCGCGCGGTTCGTTGAACCCCCTTCGACACTGACACTGCGGTCTTGCCGCTCGCGCGATTTCACCATTAGACCGGCGAGACGCCAACGCTCCGCAGTATGTCCGGTATGCGGCGTCGCCGGACACGTGACCGTCACCGCACTGCGGTAGACTGCTGCATCGAGGAGGCGGTGCATGGCCATTGGACTTCTGGTCGTCTTCGTCGTGCTGCTCTTTGCCAATGGGGATGACCTCGGCCTCAAGGGCATCCTTCTCACGCTGCTGTTCGTGGGCGGCGCGCTGGGCGTCTCCCTCGCGCTTGACAATCCTGCGCCGTTCACCATCGCCATGGCGCTGACCGACATCGCGCTCGTGCTGATGCTCTTCGGCGGGGATGTTCGGATTCGATAGGGGAGCGGAGGTTCTCTGCCTCGCTCACGCATCGGGCTCGCTTCTGGCGCCGTGACGCGTTCGCACGGGCGAGACGCCCATGCTCCGGTTCAATCACACACGCGCGGCGCGCGCAGAGCTCTCCACCGGCTGCCCCGCGCGCTCCCACGCCATGAAGCCGCCGGCCAGGTTCGTCGCCGTGAACCCCATGCGCTTCAGATACGCGCACGCATACGACGAGCGCACGCCGCTGCGGCAGTGGACGATCAGGTCAGCGCCGGGTTCGAGTTCCTTCAGGCGGGCCATGAGGCGGGTGTGGGCGATGTTGGCACTGCCGGCGATATGCCCCTCTTCGTGTTCGACGAGGCGGCGCACGTCGAGGACGTTCGCCTCGCTTCGATTGATGCGCTCCGCCACCGCGTTCACACTCACTTCATCAATCGACTCGACACGCCCCGCTGCGCGGCGATACTCCTCAAACACCTCCGGCGTGATGAAGCCTTCGACCCGATCGAGGCCGATGCGAATGAGCAGGCGCACCGCCTCTTCGAGATTCGCTTCGTCAATGAGCAGGATGATGCGATCCTCAGCCTGCACGTAGCAGCCGGGGATCGTCGGGAAGGATGAATCGAATGGGGTGAAGAGGCTGCCGGGCAGGTGCGCTTCGCGGAAGACACGCCACGGCCGGGTGTCGAGGACCACCATCTCGCGCGGCAGCGTTTCCAGATCGCGCGGCGACAGCGCCCGCGGATGCGGCAGACCATTGAGCACCGGCGCGCCATCGCGATTGAGCACCTTCATCCGCGCGAAGTACATCGGCGGCTCGGGCTGGCCGCTGAGGACATAGTCGAGAAAGGCGGCGCGGTCGCCGGCGAGGCGGATCGCGGGGTTGAAGCGCTTCTCATAGCCGACCGTCGTCTGCGGCACGGCGCCGAGCGCCTTGCCGCAGGCGCTGCCCGCCCCGTGCGCCGGCCAGACCTGGAGGTAATCAGGCCACTGCGCGAAGTGCGCCGCGGACTCGAAGAGTTGCTTCGCCGCCGCCTCCTGCGCCCCGGCCACGCCGACAGCGCTTTCGAGCAGATCAGGCCGGCCCGTGTCGCCGACGAAGACGAAGTCGCCGCTGAGCACACCCATCGGCTCATCGGCGCGGCCGCCGCGGTCGGTGACGAGAAAGCAGATGTGCTCGGGCGTGTGGCCGGGGGTGTGGACGGCGCGGAACTCAATGCCGCCGATGCGGAAGGCGTCGCCGTCGCGGAGTCGAACCGCATCATATGAACCGCCGCCGCTGCGAGAATCGAGCCAACGGTACTTCCATTCCTCATCCCCGCAGTCGGAGACATAGAGCCGCACCCCGGCCTCGCCGAACTGCCGCAGGCCGGAGAGGTAGTCGGCATGAATGTGCGTCTCGGCGGCGGCGACGAGGCGAAGGCCGTGCCGCTGCGCTTCGCGGATGTAGCGATCGATGTCGCGCTGCGGGTCGATGATGATCGCTTCGCCGGTGCGCTGGCAGCCGATGAGGTAGGCGGCCTGCGCGAGGCGGTCGTCGTAGATCTGGCGCAAGAGCATGAGCAACTCCGTGGGGCGTGGAGGTGATGGAGCATTATACGGGAGGCCGGCGTTCCCCGGCCTGCGCCGCGCTCCGGGCCGCCCGCGGCATCGCCCCATCGCGCCGCCCGTCGGTGCTATACTCCCCCGCAGCGCGGGCGTAACTCAATGGTAGAGTGTCAGCCTTCCAAGCTGAATGTTGAGGGTTCGAGTCCCTTCGCCCGCTTTGAACGGCACTCGCCCGCGGACTCCCGGGTCATGCACCCTCATGGGGCGGCGTCAGCGGAAGGTGTGCCGGCAGGGAGAGGCGGCGGCGCTTCTCGAGGGGAGTGGATCGCGCCGGCCCTGCGATGTCTCGCCGCGCCCCTGAGAGCGGGAGGATTGGACAGATGAGCAAGCACGCCCGGCCCGACCATCCGATTCATGACCTGCTGGCGCGGCGCTGGAGCCCCTACGCGTTCGACGATCGACCTGTTTCGGCTGAGGATGCGCTTTCGCTCTTCGAGGCGGCGCGGTGGGCGGCCTCCTCCTACAACGAGCAACCCTGGCGCTTCATCGCGGCGCTGCGGACGGACGCGACTGCTTTCGACCGAGTGCTCTCCTGCCTCGTCGAGGCGAACCGGCAGTGGGCGCAGCACGCCGGGCTGCTGGCCCTGGGCGTCATCCGTACGACGTTCAGCCGAAACGACAAACCGAACCGCGTGGCCTTGCACGACCTCGGCCTCGCGGCCGCGAGTCTGACCTTCGAGGCGACGGCGCGCGGCCTGTACGTTCATCAGATGGCGGGGATCGACCCCGATGCGGCGCGGCGCCTCTTCCATGTGCCGGAGGGACACGAAGTGGCGACCGCGATCGCCGTCGGCTATCGCACTCCCGACTCGCAGTTGAGCGGGGAATTGCGCGAGCGCGAAACCTCGCCGCGGACGCGAAAAGCGCTGCGCGAGTTTGTCTTCGGCGAGGACTGGAACGAGCCGGCGGCGTTCGTACCGGCGCGGATCAGCGGAACGTGAATTCCACGAGATTGCTCACGCGACAGGTGGCGCGCTCGACGGACTGAAGCAGCACGCGCCGGCCCGCCGCGCCCGGCGGCACGTGGAGTTCGAGCACGGCGTCGCCGTTGCCGTCGGCGATCGCATCGCCGGCGATCTGCGGCTGGGCCATGCTGATCGCGACGCCGCCGCAGCCGGGGATATTCGTGCTCCCGGTGCGCATGCTGTAAACGAGGTAGACGCGTCGCCCCGAGGTGCAGTTCGTCGTCCGGAAGCGGTTGACCTCGCCGGCGAGACCCGGCTCCGGATCACCGAGGGTGATGTTCCGGCTCACGGAGGCGAGATACGCCCCGCGGCCGTACGTCGCGGCAACGAGCGTGTTCGCATCCTTCCAGAGCAGTTCGTCGATGGGCACGGTGCCGGGCCCCTGCGTCGCGGCCGACCAGGTCTCTCCGCCGTCGGTCGAGGTGAAGATGCCGATGTCCGTGCCGGCGTAGAGCCAGCCTTCAACTTCCTGATGGACTTCGAGCGCGCTGACGGGGGTCGAGGGAAGCGGCCAGTCACCGCCCGTGCCGCTGACGGCGGTCCACTCGCCGCGGTTCACGTCGAAGCGCCAGACGTTGTCCGGCTCCCAGCCCATGAAGGAGACATAGATGGTGTCCCGATTCCGGGGATCGACGACGATGTGCGACACCCAGCGATCGGGTGGAAGGGCGCCGCCGAGTTCGTCAATGCGGGTCCACGTCGGCGTGACGGCCGTGCCGTCTTCGGTCATGAAGATGTAGCCGTTGTTGTGTCCGACGAAGATGCGGTTCGAGTTGCCCGGCGCGACGGTGATCGTGCTGATGTTGCGTGGGTCGTTGTCCTCGAAGTGATTCTGATCGAGGAAGTGCGTTCGTGGACCCGGGTCGGGCGAGAAGCCGAGGGCCGGTTTGATCGCCGCCCACGTCGGGGAGGAGGCCTTGACGTTGTTGGTGCGCCACAGCCGCCGGCAGCCGGTGAGCATGCGGTTCGGATCGTTGGGATCGAGGATGAAGTGAGGGATGAAGTTGCAGTTGGCGCGGTTGGTCTCGGTGATACCGCTGTGGATGTAGTTCCAGTTCTGCCCGCCGTTGGTGGAGCGGAAAATCTGGGAGAAGTAGATTTCGCCGTAGACGTAGTTGGGTTCGACAGGATCGGCCGCGCAGAACCCCCCGTCGCCGCCGAAGGTCATGCGCCAGTCCTGCGGGTTGCCGGCGTAGCGGAGCGTGCCGTTGTCCTGCGTGCCGCCGACGATGACGCTCCCGTTGGCGCTGACCGCGACGCCGTAGAACTGCGTCACGCCGAGATTGTTGTTCAGATCGGTGTAGGACGAGCCGAGCGCATCGGGGACGCGGCTGATCCCGCCGTCGTGGCCGACGTACACGATGCGATTGGACGATCCGTTGTACTGCGGATGACTGACGATGACGTGGAAGTCCGGGTGCATGCCGCTCCAGACCCGCGTCATGCTCGCACCGCCGTTGGTCGAGCGGTAAATGTAGACGCCGCCTGCGACGATCGTCTCAGAGTTTGTGGGATCGACCCACAGGACGCTGTTGTAGGCGGAGTAGGTGCTCAGGCTGCCGCCGCGCGAGGCATAGGTCTGCCCGCCGTCGGAAGAGCGGTAAATCCGGACGCTGCCGCTGATGCTCACGCCGGCGTAGACGATGCTCGGATTGCTCGGGGCGTAGGCGAGTTCGACGCGGACGTTGGTGGGGATGCCTGTTGCCGTCAGCCAGGTCGCCCCGCCGTCCGTCGAGTAGTAAGCGCCGGGACTGTGGTGATCGCCGCCCGCGACGAGGCGGTTGGGGTTTGAGGGGTCAGCCTTGACATCGAGCGCGCCGAACGTCGCCGTCCTCGTCCACGAGTTTCCGCCGTCGGTCGTGCGATGGATGCCCGAGGCGGTCGCTGCGATCATGATCGAGGGATTGGTCGGGTGGATGACGAGCCGGTTGACGAAGTGCCAGTTCTCATCGGCGGTGGAAGGCATCTGCACCCACGTCGTCCCGCCGTCGGTGGTCTTGAAGATGCCCGCGCCGCGGATGGCGGCGGTGTTGGACGAACCGTCAGCCGCGTCAAAGAAGCCCTCGCCGGTGCCGGCGTAGAGGACGTCGGGGTTGATCGGGTCGATGGCCATACAGCCAACGGAGAGCGAGGCCATGAAGTCATCGAGGGGGAACCAGGAGGCGCCGCCGTTGGTCGTCTTCCAGACGCCGCCGCTCGCCGAGCCGACCCACATCGTGTTGTGGTTTGTAGGGTGGACGATGATGGCGCGGAGGCGGCCGCCGATGTTGCCCGGCCCGATCCACGTCCAGGCGTCGGGCGAGATGCCGGCCCCGTCAATGGGATTGGTGAGCAGGTAGTCCCGCTGCGCCTTGGCGTTCATCAGGGCATTGGCGGGCACGGTGCCGTCAGCACTCAGCCGGGCCTGGTAGCGCTGCTTCGCCGCGGCAAGAGGCTGGTCGTGCTTCAGTTGGCGCCGGATCGCCCGCGGCCCTTCCGGGTCGTCGTAAGGCTGGACGGTCGTGCAAGAAACGACGGAGGACATCAGCAGGCCCAGTATCGCCAGAGCCATGATTCGATGGTTGAACACGACAAGCCTCCCTCTCGCAATCGATGCCCTTGCGCCGCGGGCCGCCCCGCCACGTGCACATCATACCGGGCAGACGCCGCACGGTGTCCGAAAAAAGGCCGGATGTGCCTCGCGCCGGGTCCGTGACCGCCAGTGCAGACTCAACCACCCGGCCAACGTCCAGTATTCCACATCCGCGCGCATCGCTCCAGCCGGAGCCCTCCCTCGGCAATGCAGAAAACCCGCGGACGGGGAGCGGAAACCCGGCCGGAATCGTGTATCTTCATAGGGAGCCCCCCGACGCGAGAGCAGTGGGGGAGTGGGGGGGCGCAAGAGGGGAGAAGCGTGATGATCGCACCACCGATTCGGCCGGTCCGATACCTTTCAGCCCTCGCCGCTCTCTCTCTGCCAGTCCTCTTCGGACCGGCAATCCGCCCCGCCCTCGCCGGCGGGGGAGGCGAGAACGTTCTGCTCATCATCAACCCGATGAACCGCGAATCGCTGTTCATCGGCAACTACTACGCCGCCGCGCGGGGCATTCCCGAGCGCAACGTGCTCTACCTCGTCCCCGCTTCGGCGAACTACCCGCAGTTCGTGACGGAGAACACGGCCGCGACGTTCGGCTCCCTCGCCAACCGCGAACTGGGCGACCACATCGACTTCATCGTGGTGACGCCGGGGAACGAGTTCTTCGTCAGGGCGCCCGGGCTGGTCAACGACTCCTGTTCGCCGGTCACGAAGTTTTCAACCGGCTCGGCGTTCACGATGTCCTTCATTGCCGATCAGATCCGGCAGGGGGGCCAGCAGTCCACGCGGCCGAATCGCTACTTCGGCACGAGCAACACGCCGCTCGCCTTTGACAGCAACACCCGCTGGTTCGGCGGCGTCCCCAGCGACCGCCCCGACGCCGAGCAGTACTTCATCGGCGTCATGCTCGGATACACGGGTGAGCGCGGCAACACCGTGAGCGAAGTGCTCGACATGATCGACCGCAGCGTGGCCGTGGACGGGACCTTCCCGGGCGGCACCTTCTATTTCATGCAGACGAATGATGACCTGCGCAGTTCGCCGCGGCACGGGTGGTACCCGATCGTCCGCGATGCGATCCGGGCGCTGGGCGGTCAGGCGGAGCACCTGTGCTGCAACGCGCTGCCCAATGGCGCCCAGGATGTCCTCGGCCTGATGACGGGTGCGGCCACGGTGGACATTGAGGGCTCGGGCATCAGCATTCTCCCCGGCGCCTTCTGCGACCACCTCACCAGTTTCGCCGGCGCGTTCGACATCGGTTCGCAGACCAAGATGTCGCGCTGGATCGCCAACGGCGCCAGCGGAACCGCGGGAACCGTCGAGGAACCCTGCAACTACCCCGGCAAGTTTCCCCACGCGCGGATGCACCTCTATTACTTTCAGGGCCTCACGCTGGGCGAATCGGTCCTGCGCAGCCTGGCGCAGATTCCCTTCCAGGTGCTGGTGATGGGGGATCCGCTCACTCAGCCCTTCACCCACATCCCGCAGGTGAGCGTCGTCGATGCGCCGAGCGGGCCGGTGTCGGGCATCATCCGCCTCACACCCGACGCGACGACCAGCCACCCGACAGCCCGCATCAGCCACTACGACCTGCTCATCGACGGCGTCACGACGCTGACGGTGCAGCGGGGGCGCGTCTTCTCCCTCGACACCACGCGCCTCAGCGACGGCTGGCACGACCTGCGCGTCCTCGCCTACGACGATTCGGACGTGCGCTCCACGGGGCGGTGGCGCGGCTCGCTCATCGTCAGCAATCTCGGACGCAGCGCCGCGATCCAAAGCAGCCGGCAGAGCGGCAACTACGCGGATCGCTTCGACCTCACCATGTCCGCGACGGGAGGGGGCGTCGTCGAGTACCGCGTGATCCAGAACGGCCGGGTCCTCGGCGCTGTCACCGATCCCGTGAATCCCGTGCGCACCTTCGGCGCCACGCTCGGCGCCGGCGACGTCGCCGTGCAGGGCGAAGCGCTCTTCGCGGACGGTTCACTGGTTCGCAGCCAACCGCTGGCGCTCACGGTCGCCGATGATCCCGGCTCGCCCGCGACGATCCAGCCCTACGCGTACAGTTTCACGCGGCACGTTCTCACCGATCAGCCGTTCCTGCTCGAACTTCCCGGCACGTTCAATCAGTTCGATGCCGGCGTCGGGTACGAAATCCGATCGCAGCCGGCGCAGTCCACGATCGTCTCGACGACGGTCGGACCCTACCGCGTGCTCCAGCCGGACCCGAACGCGACAGGCACCGATCAGTTGACCTTCCAGTGGACCTCGCCCAACGGCAACTCCAACATCGGGACGATCACGCTGGTGTATCAGCGCTGCATCCCCGGCCGGCTGCAACTGGCGGTCGGCCCGCTGCGGCGCGGCGAGCAGGGCGTCTTCGACGTGACCTGCGCCTACCCGAACGAAATGACCTACCTGGCCTACAGCCTTCAGGGCACCGGCAACGTGTTCATTCCCCAACTCAACGTGACTCTGAATCTCCGCAACCCGGTGCAGGCGGGCAACCCGAAGCGCGCCGACGCCGAGGGCAACGTGCGCTGGACCCTGCCGGTGCCCAACATCAGCCCGAGGCCGGTGTGGATCCAGGCGGCCCAGCGCAGCGCCGTCAGCAACGTCGTGGAGACAATGGTCAACTGAGAGCGGGCGACATCGGCGCGCTGGTGGCGGAGTCAGGAAGCCGGCCCAGGTCTGGGCGGAGTCAGGCTTCCGAGCGCCGCCCCGGATGGCTCAATGAGAGTGCGTTCCCGAGGCTTCGGGAGGGTGCAGGAGGCCGTTGAGTCCGTAAGATACATATGCGCAATGACTTGCGCTGCAGAGATTCGGCTCCATCCGCCGCATCACCCCCACCGGCTTCAACGTCCTAGAATACATGTTATGTTAAACAGAGTCGCCCCGGTGCGGCTCAGGGGCGTCCAAGGCCAGGCCCACGCCTCCGCCCTTCAGAACGCCCGACTACCTCCACACGATCTGAGCCGCTTCCTCAGCCGTGAGGCGTATCGCCCTCTCATCGATGGGCCAGCGTTCACGGAAGTCCGGAGAGTCGCCGACATCCGCCGTCCACTCCTCCACGCGGCCGGTTTCGTCGAGGATGTAGCACGGCGGGCCGGAAGGAAGCGTCCAGCGCGGCGCGAGCGGTCCGGTGATGTGATACCACCGGCGGCCATCCAGTTGGAGCGAGTAAACGCTCGTCGCGCGGCGCAGGATCTCGGCGCGCTGCGCGTCGATCGTCACGCCGAGCGCTGACGGCGCGGCGGCGCCGACGTAGTACACCGACGCCGCGAACCACGCGACCACACCCCCGATGGCCGCGGCGATCAAGGTCGCCGCAAGCACACTTCGCCGGCGGGTTGGATTCCCTCGGGCAATCACCGCCCGAGCGTACCGCGCCGGTTCCAACAGTTCCACGGGTCGCCTCAACTGTTTGAGCGATACCATACTCCCGCGCCTCAGCGAGCCCCGCGGGCTGGCCGAGCGTGACCCCAGCAAGGAGCACCTCCGCGAGGAGATAGAGTCCGTGCCGTGACACCTCCCATCCGCCGCGTGACCGTGTATTGTGCCTCGAGCCGCGACCTCGACCCCGTCTACATCGAAGCGGCCGAGCGGCTCGGCGCGGTCATCGCGCGGGCGAAGCTGATGCTCGTCTACGGAGGCGGGAGCCTCGGCCTCATGGGGGCCGTGGCGGACAGCGCCCACCACCACGGCGGCCGCGTCCACGGCGTCATCACTGAGAAACTCGCCGCGCTCGAACTTGCGCGCGAGACGTGCGATGAACTCGAAATCGTTCCGACCATGCGGGCCCGCAAGCAGCGCATGGAGGAACTCGCCGACGCCTTCATCACCCTGCCCGGCGGAGTGGGCACCTACGAAGAACTCTTCGAGATGCTCGTCGCCCGGCAGTTCCGCGACCACGACAAGCCCCTGCTCATCGTGAACATCAACGACTACTTCCGCCCCCTGCTCGATCTCCTCCAGCGCGGCGTCGATGAGGGTTTCATCGCCCCGGCCACGCGCGACCTGCTGACGTTCGTGAGCGCCCCCGAGGAAGCGGTCGAGCGGCTGACGGGGTGAGGCCCCCGTTGTGTGCGGCGCATCGCTGAGTCGCAAGCGGCTGAGTTCCCCTACGATGGATCGTGATCGAGCGCGGCGAACCGGAGTCGATCGGCCTCATCGCCGGGCAGGGGCAGTTGCCGCTGCTGGTGGCGCGGGGGATTCGCCGCGCCGGGCGCGGCGTCGCCGCTGTGGGGCTGGCCGGACAGTTCGACCCCTCCCTGCCGGGCGAATGCGACTGCTTCCGCGAAGTCGGTCTTGCCAGCCTCGGCCGCTGGATCCGCACCTTCCGGCGCTGGCGCGTCTCGGAGGCAGTCATGGTCGGCCGCGTCTCGCACCGGCGCAAGTACGCGCGTTTCCAGTGGCTGCGGCATCCGCCCGATTGGCGGGCGATTCGGCTGTGGTATCGTTACCTGCGCCACGACCGCCGCACACGCACCGTCCTCACCGCCCTCGCCGAGGAACTCGGCCGCAACGGAGTCACGCTCATCGACAGCCGCACCTACATCGACGACCACCTCGCGACAGCCGGCGTTCTGACGCGCTGCCCCCCCACTGCCGAGTTGCAGCGCGACATCGATTTCGGCTGGCCTCTGCTCGAACAGTTGCTGGCGCTGGGGATCGGTCAGTCGATGGCGGTGCGCGGCCGGGACGTCGTGGCCGTCGAAGCGGCCGAAGGAACGGACGGCATGATCGACCGCGCGGGCGAGGTCTGCGGACGAAGGCCCTGGGTGCTCCTCAAGGCGTCGGCGAAGGACCACGACATGCGGGCCGATGTGGCGACCATCGGCGTCGAGACGGTCGCGCGCCTGCACGCGGCGGGAGGGCGGGCCATCGCCGTGGGCGTCAAGCGGGTGATTCTCATTGACCGCCCCGCCATTATCGCCGAGGCGGAGCGCCTCGGCGTGGCGATCGTGGGCATGGAGTAGCCCGGCCGTGGCGGAGCGACCCTATGTCGGCCGCGGCGGAATCAAACTCGAACACGCCCTGTGCGAGTTCAAGGTTGATGTCGCCGGACTGACGGTCGCCGACTTCGGCTGCAACGTCGGCGGCTTCACCGACTGCCTGCTGCGCCATGGCGCCCGGCGCGTTTACGCGGTTGACACTGGCTATGGCATGCTGGATTACAACCTGCGGCGCGACGGGCGAGTCATCGTCATGGAGCGGATCAACGCCCTGCACGCGCCCCCGCCCGATGAGACGATCGACCTCGTGGTGATCGACGCCGGCTGGACGCCGCAGCGCCTCATCGTCCCTGCGGCGCTTCGATGGTTGCGCGAGGGCGATCAGGACGCAGGCGGCAAGCGCATCATCACCCTCATCAAGCCCCACTACGAGCACTCAGCAGCCTCCACAGACTCGACGGAGCGACAATCCGCACGGGGCGTTCTCGATGATGAGCAGGCCCGGCGCGTTGCCCGGGAGGTGCTCGCCACTCTGCCCGCGCTCGGCGTCGAGATCGCGGCGCTGACGGAGTCCCCGATTCGCGGCGGCGCCTCGAAAGGTCGGCGCGGCAACGTCGAGTTCCTCGCCCTGCTCGCTGCGGTCGAGCGCCGGTGAGGGGGAGGCGGCCGACGCGGCGAACGCCCTCTATGGCCCGCTCCGCGCCCGGCGGGCGGCCCGCCACGCATCGGCCGAGTAGATCGCCAGCGCCGCCCAGATGATGATGAAACTCGCGAGCGCATCGCGGCCGAGCGGCTCATCGAAGACGAGCACGGCGATGAGGAACTGTCCGCTCGGCGCGAGGTACTGGAGAAAGCCGACCGTCACAAGCCGCAGACGCCGCGCGGCACAGGTGAACCAGAGCAACGGCAGAGCGGTAACGACTCCGCCTGCCAGCAGAAGCGCATCGGTGGAGGACGATCCCTGCCCGAACGCCCCCTGGCCGCGCGAATCGGCCCAGAGGAGGTAGGAGATGCACAGCGGAGCGAGCAGGAGCGTTTCGATCGTCAGCCCCACCATCGCCTCGACCGAAACCAGTTTGCGGATCAGGCCGTAGGAGGCGAAGGTGCACGCCAGCAGCAACGCCAGAAGCGGCGCCTGGCCCGACCGGATCGTCAGGTACAGCACGCCCAGCGCCGCCACAAACACGCTCAGCATCTGGAGGCGGCGGAGGCGCTCCCTGAGCACGACGAACCCCAGAGCCACGCTCAGCAGCGGATTGATGAAGTAGCCGAGGCTCGCCTGGAGCACCTGATTCGTCTCATGAACCCAGATGAAGACGAACCAGTTCACGCTGATGAGAATGGTCGTCAGCAGCAGGACGATCAGGGTGCGCGGAGATCGAAGGAGCACCCGCCGCAGCACCCCCCACTGCCCCCGGACGACCACAAGGCCGAGGAGGAACACCGCCGACCAGAGGACGCGGTGCGCGAGCACCTCCCACGCCGAGGCGTGCTGAATGACGGTCTTGAAATAGAGCGGCGCGACGCCCCAGGAGAGGTAGGCGGCCAGGCCGTAGAACACTCCGGCGCGCGCGGTTGCGGCGGCATGACTCCGTGGTGTCAGGGTGGTCGTGTCCTCGTTTGTCGCGCCCGGGCTCATGACGCCGTCAGCACCTGCGCAATGCGCCAGATCACAAACACGAAATAGGCGCCCAGAAGGATCAGCCCCTCGTGCCTCATGATCCGCCGATTCGTGGTGAGGACCATCGGCACGAGAATCAGCGAGAGACCGGTCATCCAGTTGAGGTCGAAGAACCCGCCTTCCGGGACGGGGATCGGGCGCAGCGCCGCTGTCGTGCCGAGGATGAACAGCAGGTTGAAGATGTTCGATCCGATCACGTTGCCGATCGCGAGGTCGGACTGTCCCCGGCAGACCGCGAAGATGGACGTGACGAGTTCGGGCAGACTCGTTCCGAGAGCCACGAGCGTCAGCCCGACGATGACTTCGGGCACGCCGAACGCCAGTGCCAGGGCGCTGGCCTGATCGACGGTTACCCGGCCACCGATCACCAGCAGCGTCAGTCCCGCGACGGTCAGAAACGCGCTCCGGGGCAGGGAAGCGCGGCCTCCATCCGGGGCGACGCGCGCAAGGAACTCGCTCGACTCGACGTTGATGGCGTCGGGCTGTCGGTCCACGAGCACCTGCGCCACGGTGTAATAGAGGAACACGCCGAAGAGCAGGAGCATGATCAGGCCGTCGCTGCGATCAAAAGCGCCGGCCTGGTCGCGCAGGGCGAGATCGAGAGCCATGATGACGGTCGCCACCGTGGCGAGGAGCATCATGGGCAGTTCGCGCCGGATGACCTGTCCCTGGATCGCCAGCGGGCGGATCATCGCCGAGATGCCGAGAATGAGGCCGATGTTGGCGATGTTGGAGCCGATGATGTTGCCGAAGGAGATCTCGCCGCGGTCTTCCCACGCGGCAAGGACGTTGACGGCCAGTTCCGGGGCGCTGGTTCCGAAGGCGACGACGGTGAGGCCGATGACCAGTTCGGAGATGCCCAGAACGCGCGCCAGCGCGGACGCCCCGCGCACCAGCAGATCCCCGCCGAACAGCAGCATCGCCAGGCCGGCCGCGAGCAGCAGGAATGAGAAGAGAATCGTCACCGAGGCGCTCCCGACGTTGCATGCCGGACAGGGGTGGGCAAGGATAGCGTGGCGTGCCGCCGCGTGAAGTGGCTCGACCCGCGCCGCTGCGCTCCTATTCTGCGCCAGATGCCTGCACCCTCCACGCTCCAACATGAAAAGATCACCGCGGCGCAGGCGCGGCGAATGCTCCTCGAGGCGCAGGGACTCACCGGCCGCGCCGACGGTCCTGCGGACCACGCGCGGATCTTTCACCTCATTGAGCGGATGGGATTCGTCCAGATCGACACGATCAACGTCGTCGAGCGGGCGCACCATCTCATTCTCGCCTCGCGCGTGGACGGCTACCGCCCCGAGTCGCTCCGCGGCCTTCTGGAGGAGTCGCGCGTTCTCTTCGAGCACTGGACGCACGACGCCTCGGCCATCCCGACGGCATGGTTCGCCCACTGGAAGCCTCGCTTTGAGGCCTATCGCCGGCGCGATCCGCAACAGGCGTGGTGGAAGGCTCGCCTGGGGCCGGATCCGAAGCGCGTGATCGCCGAAGTGCTCGATCGAATCGAACGGCACGGGCCCGTGATGTCGCGCGACATCGAATCTCCGAAGGACGGACCGACAGGAATCGAGGACGAGTGGTGGCGCTGGAAGCCGCACAAGAGCGCCCTTGAGCATCTCTGGCGCTGCGGCGACCTGGCCGTCGCCCGCCGGGTCGGCTTCCAGAAGGTCTACGACCTCACGAGCCGCGTCCTTCCCGAGGCGCACGCGGCCCAGCCGCCGAGCCCCGCCGAACAGGTCGAGTGGGCGTGCGCCTCGGCGCTCGAGCGGCTCGGGTGCGCCACGCCGCGCGAACTCGCCGCCTTCTGGAACGCGATCACCCTCGCGCAGGCTCGCTCCTGGTGCGATGCAGCGCTGCGCGGCGGGCGAATTGTCCCGGTCGAGGTGCAGTCCGCGGACGGCTCGCGGCCGCGGCTGGCGGTCGCCTTCCATGACTGGCGCCGTCGGCTCGACTCCGCCGCCCGCGTCCCCCGCCGCGCCCGGCTCCTGTGCCCCTTCGATCCGGTGCTGCGGGACCGCGAGCGCACGAGGCGCCTCTTCAACTTCGACTACCGCTTCGAGGCGTTCGTCCCCGCCGCAAAGCGCCGCTTTGGCTACTACGTCATGCCCGTGCTCGACGGCGGGCAACTCGCCGCACGCGTCGATCCCAAGTTCGACCGCGCTCGCGGAGTGCTCCGAATCCGCCGCGTGTGGTGGGAGCCGCACGTGCGCGTCACTCCGGCGCTCGAGGATCGCCTCGAAGCGGCGGTCGATCGCCTCGCGCGGTTCGTGGGAGCGGACTCGTGGAGCATCGGCCGCCGCTCGGTTCGTCGCTTCCCGCCGGCGGCGCGGATCAGATCCGGTCCGACCACGCGCTGAAACGAGCCCAGAGCCGCCGGCTGATCGGAACGCCGACGATCGACAGGGCGATCCCCAGGCCGATGCCGATGAGCAGCGTCGTGCGCACGTCGAACCAGATCGGCCCGATGAGCACGCACCAGAAGACCAGCGGCACCATGACGAGGATCATGTTGACGGTGATGGCGCCGGTCATTTCACCGTCGCGGTCTTCCTGCCCGGGTTTGGCGCGGTACTCCGCCATGGGGTTTGAGGCTCCGCGATGCGCCGATGCTGGGCCCGGCACACCGGTTCGGCAGTGGAAAGACCGCCCGGCGCGAGCCGGGCGGTCCTGAATCAGACTCAAGGTCACAGTGCGCGGCCGCCAGCGTGTGAGGCACGCCGGCGCACGATCAGTTCTGCTGCTTGCTGAAGGGGCACTCGCCGCTCTGGCCTTCGCAGTGCGCCTTCTGGGCTTCCGTGCACGAAGACTTCTCGCCGACGACTCCCGGGCTCGCCGACTCGCACTGACTCGACTTGCCGCACGAATCGCAGTCCGAGGTTTCCGTCATGTTGACGTCTTTCTCGCTGCTGCAGCCGACGAACGCAAAGGCCGCGAGAGCGGCGCCGACGAGGAACATCTTCTTCATGTGGGTGAACTCCTTTTATTCAGGCTGACCGGCGTCAAACCGGGCAAGGTCAACTCCCGGCCGCGCCGCCGCCCCAAGCGACGTCGCGCCGGAATCGGGAATCATGGTTGAGGGAGTATACCGGCTCTGCTGCCTGCGGGTTCGCCGGAATCCGCCCTATTCGCGCAATGTCGCACCCAGACGATCGGCCATCGCCGCCACCACCATCGAAACCTGGGGGTCCACTTCCTCGTGCCGCAGCGTCCGGTCCGGATCCCGGAAGGTCATCCGCAGAGTGACGCTCTTGAACCCCTTCTGAATCGGCTTGCCGCGATAGGTTCCGATAAACCGGATCGTCTCCAGATCGGCGAGGTCGAGTTCCGCGATTCCCTTCTCAATCGATCGCCAGGACACCTCCTCCCCCACCACCAGCGAAAGGTCGCGCTGGATGCAGGGGTAGGTCGAAAGCGGCCGGACGGCGGACTCGGCGCGGGTCAGGGCCAGCAGCGATTCGAAGTTGATTTCCGCCACCACCGTGGGCGATTCGAGGTCGAAGGTCGCCTGAAGGCGTCGGTTCAGCACGCCGAAAACGCCCAGACGCGCTCCCGCGATGCTTAGTGCGGCTCCGGCGCCCGGCTCGAACCACGCCATTTCCACGGATGCGATCTCGACGCCGGCCGCCGAACCGACCACCGCCGTCGCCATCGCGTCGATCGCGGTTCGCATGGCGCGCAGACCCTGCTGGCGGTCGGGCGCATCGAGACACAGGCCAAGCATGACCTGTTCCGCCTTGCGGCCTTCCGCCATCGCGAAGCACGCGGCCTTCTCGAACAGGCGCATCTCCTTGTGCCCGACGTCCTGGTTGCGCTTGCGGCAGCGCAGCAGGCCCGGCAGAACGCTCGGCTGGAGCGCCGGCTCGGCCTTGCGCCGATCGTCCTGAAGGGTCAGCAACTCGTGCCCCTCGTGAACAAACGCCTGTGCCTCGGCAAGCGGCAGGAACGAGTAGGTCACCACCTCGTGAAAACCGCACGCCGTCAGCGCCTGCTCGACGGACCGGCGGCGGAGCACCGACTCCTGGAGTCCGACGACGTCGATCTCGATGCGCTCGCGCGGCGCGATTCGGTCGAGGCCGTGAATGCGCACGACCTCCTCGATGAGGTCGATTTCGCGCGTCAGGTCGAGTCGCCAAGGCGCGATGGTGCATTCGATGATTCCACTGCCCTGCTTTTCCATCGGGCGCAGGCCAAGCCTGGAAAGGATGCTGACCATCTCCCCGGCATCGACGTCGATGCCCGCCACGGCACGGCAGCGCTCGACTCGCATCGGGACGACCGGATCGGCGGGGATCGACGCGCCCGCAACGACGGCCCCGCCATCCCACGATCCCCGCGCGAGGTCGGCAATCATCGCCGCCGCCCGGTCCGCCGCCGCGGCGACCGTGGCCGGGTGCACGCCGCGCTCAAAGCGGTAACTCGACGGCGACGTGAGGCGAAGGCGGCGGCTGGTGTGTCGGACGTTTGCGGCGTGAAACGCGGCGGCTTCGAGAATGATGTCGGTCGTCCTGGCGCTGACCTCCGTTTCCAGGCCGCCCATCACGCCTCCGAGCGCCGCGGGGCGCTGCGCATCGGCGATCGCCAGCATCGCTTCGTCGAGGGTCAGGCGCGTGCCGTCAATCGCGACCATCGTCTCACCCTTGCGAGCGCGGCGGACGACGATGCGGCCGCCCCGAAGCGTCGCCAGATCGAAGGCGTGCAGCGGCTGACCCAGTTCGAAGAGGATGTAGTTAGTGACGTCCACGACGTTGTTGACGCTGCGCTGACCGATGCTCTCCAGACGGTCGCGGAGCCACGCGGGACTCGGCGCGACGCGCACGCCGCGGATCACCCTCGCGCTGTAGTAGGGGCACAACTCGTGGTCGAGATTCTCGACGCCTGCGAAGGGGCTCTGCGAATCGCGGGGTGCGTTCACGCCCACGATGAGGCTCTGCGAATCGCGGGGTGTCTTTCCCGCCGGGAGGAGTTCCCGCCCCGTCACCGCGGCCGCTTCGCGCGCCAGGCCGTAGACGCTTACGCAGTCGCCGCGGTTGGAAGTGATTTCGATGTCCAGGCGGGCGTCGCCGCGGGGCAGTTCCTCGCGACCCTCGCAGCCAAAGCCGGCGCTCGCCAGGGCCGCGACAACTTCGTCGGCGCTGAGAGGCCGATCAAGGTACTCGTTGATCCAGTTGACGGTGATGATCATGGAAGGGCAAGGGTAGGAGAACACCGTCGCGACGGCGCTGGGGGCGTGGCGGGCGGTCGAGAATCCCGGCGGGGATGGAATCGGGGGTTCTCCCGATGCCCAATGGGCCCATCGGGTGGAATAATCGGATACGTGCATCCGTTTTCATCAGCGGTCCGCCTCTCCTTCCTTCACCTCACGGAGGCCTCTATGCCGACGCCGTCGAACACCAGCCGCGGCCCTCTCGACTCTCGCCTCTCCTTGGCCTGGCGCCGCTCCGGCCTGGCGCTCCTTGCGGCCTTCGCCGCCTGGACGGCCGCGCCGGCTCACGCCGGCCCGATCGAGGATCTCACCGCGCAGGTGAGCGTCGCGAGTTACCGCCACATCCTTGATGATCTGCTCTACACCCACCCCGGCCACAACCGCGGGTATGGCGCGGAGCACGATCTGGCGCGGCAGAACATCTTCGACCACTTCTCCGCGCTGGGGTTTGAGACCTCTCTCTTCCCGTTCCAGTACGGCGGCGACACGTACTACAACGTGGTCGCGGTCCACGAGGGCTTCGCCCGGCCCGACGAGATCTACATCGTCGGCGCTCACTACGACTCGGCGAACAACCCGGGGGCCGATGACAACGGCAGCGGCACGGCCTGCGTCATGGAGATCGGCCGTGTCCTCGCCTCCCACCGCTTCGAGGCGACGATCATCCTCATCGCTTTCGACCGCGAAGAGCAGGGCCTCTACGGTAGCCGCGCCTACGCCGCCGCGAACCGCGACAAGGACATCCGCGGCATGATCTCCACCGACATGGTTGCGTACAACCCCGGCGGCGCGAATCGCGCCGCGGTGTACGGCCGATCGACTTCCGATCCCTGCAAGGAGGCGCTCGCCGACTCCCTCCTTCAATGGGGAGGCATCGAGTCAACGCTTTACGGCTCGATGGACCGCAGCGATCACGCCCCGTTTGAATGGGAGGGCTTCCAGGCCGCACTGCTCATCGAGTACCACTGGGGCTCCAACCCCCACTACCACCGCTCGACCGACCACGTCGAGACGCCCGACTACATCGACTACGACTTCGCCGCGAACATGACGCGCGGCGCGCTCGGATGGCTCGCTTCGTCGGCGGTCCTCATGGATGCCGTCCTCACCGGGCCGACCCCTGGCAACGCCGGCGTGGTCAACCAGTGGACGATCAGCGGCGCCTCGCCCAACACCCGCACCTTCTTCGTGTACGGGCTGAGCAACGGGTCGTTTGAAGTGCCGGGATGCCCCGGTGTGTTCATCGGCATGGGCGGGCCCGTCCTCGCCGGCAGCGCGATGACCGATGCCCTGGGTGAGGCGACGTTCCAGCGATTCGTTCCCTCGGCGGCTCGCGGCCGCAACGTCGGCCTCCAGGCGGTTCAGCCGAGCGCCTGCTTCATCAGCAACACGGTCTGGCACGAGTTCGATTAGGCCGATCAGCGGGCCGGGTTCGCCCGGCGCCGCTTCAATCTCCC
>JBDIVQ010000037.1:0-29839 GCA_039794345.1 Phycisphaerae bacterium
TCACCAATTCGGGCCGGGGACAGGCCCGTCCGAGTATACCACGGTCACCGCGCCGAAGGGCGCGATCCGACCCGTTTTTGTGAACACGGACAAAAAAGGAAATCTGCGCCCCCGTCACGCCCCCGGAGGAGTGAACCCGCCGCATCCAGCCCCGATCAGACCCCGTTCCGTGGCCCCGTCGGATCGCGCCGGCCCGATCCTCAGCGAACCTCATGAGAAAAGCGACCTCGCTCCCTTGGGGGGAGCGAGGTCTTGCGGTCAACTCATTTGATGCTCGAAGCCTCGGTGCCGCGAATCAGATCGGGCCGGCCGCGTTGCTCGTCGAGCAGTCGTTGGTCTTGATGCACTGGACCCACTTGCCGCAGGCGCCGGTGCCGACGGTCGCAGTCACCTGACCCTGGCCGCCGTTGGTCCCGATGATGTTGTAGAGTTGCAGGCCGCCGGGGCCGGAGAGGCCCAGTTGCGTGCCCGAGCAGGGTCCGCTGGGGAGGGTGTAGTTACCGGGGCCGTTGCCGAGGATGATGCCCATCTGGCCCGAGCCGGCGCCGGACCACGCGAGAGTCTTCTGGCCGGGGCACTGTCCGGTCAGACTGATGAAGAACCCGCCCGCGTTACCGAAACTGCAGCCGGTCAGGGTCAGCGCATACGAGCCGCCCGTCGGCGACGAGGCGCTCCAGTTGCTCAGGGGTCCCGGCGCGCCGGGGCCATCGGGCTGACGCTCGACGTTGAAGGGCGAGTTCGCCCAGATCAGGCCGTTCGGGCTCTCGGGATCGTTGTTGTACGCGCCGATCGCGAGGTAGTACACGCCCGCCTGGCTGACGAAGGTGTTCGTCAGCGCGGATTGCAGGCTGCACGCGTCGTCCATGTGAGTGACGCCGTTGCCGTTCGAGTCGAAAAGGAACAACTGCGTGTCCCAGGAGACCTGCCCGCACGCGCTCACGCTGAACTGGCTGGGGTCAGTGATGGTGATCTTGTACAGATCGACGTCCCCGCCCTGCGCCGTCCCCGAAATCGAGGTGAGAGGGCCGCTGCCCTGCGTCTCCTGACCGGGGAGGAGCTGAGGCGCATCGCCCTGCTCCGTCCACGACTGGCCGTTCGCGGCGCCGCCAAGGATCGCCACGAGGGCGATGCCGGCCACCGCTCCGATTGACTTCATGCTTCTCATCTTTGCTGCCTCTTCCTTCTTCGTGATTCACCACGCCTGAATGGGGTATCGGCGGGTGATGCCGTACCCAGACCCTCCGCACACGTGAAGGGTCGACCCCTCAATGAGCCTAAATGTACCCGCTTTGGCGTCGCGTGCAACCGAAAATCCGCCGATTCGCGCATCTTTTCCGGCGTATCGCAAACACTGCCAACATACTCAGTCAAAACTTGCGCAAACCCCCGTGCACCGGCAATCAGCCCAGGGAAAGATAGTGGTATCCCAGCAGCATCATGGTGTACGCGGGCGGCACCGCAGAGACCGCCACCGACCACTTGGCCAGCCGGCGAGCCGTCGTCTCCCGCTGCCGTGCGATCACCTCGCACAGCACGATGACCATCAGCATGAGCGAGAACTTGAAGGCAATCGCCCCGCCCAGATCCCAGTGGGCGATCACCGCGGCGGCAACAGGATTCACCTCCCGCCCCCCCAGTTGCAGAACCAGCCACGTCAGGATGATGTCAAGCGACGACACGAATACGAACCAGCCGTAGAGGATGGGATACCGCAAAGGGGGCAGGCTCCGGAAGTGCGGCATGACCGCCGCGCCAGCCTGAGCCGGGACCTCCCCAGGGCCGGACTCGATCGCCCGGATTCCCGCCCCACTCTCATGGACTGCCGCAGGGGCGTGCGGAGGAATGGTGCCCCCGCCTCCCGCGGCTCCCCCGCCCTCAATGGTCTGCTGACTCGACACTGCGATCGCACTCCGACCTGCTTCCCAATGGACGCTCCGCCCGCACCGATCAGTTCGGCTGGATTCCCTCGCGGGTTCGGCGAGTATGGACGATTCGGTCGGCCGGGCCGTCGGCCTCTCTCCGGCGGGGGACTCCGATCTGGCGGCGATGTCCGATCTTCGAAGTCCGCAGTACTGGACGGGGCGCCAAAGCACAGGGCCGACCCTGCGGCCGGCCCTGGAAAGATCTTTCGGCGGTCTGCATCCGCAGGACTTCAGGCGCGGATCAGGGCGGCTTCGTCGGCCACGATCAGGTCGTCGATCGACTCTGCCGATCCTTCGGCCCCCTGCTCTTCCTCTTCGAGTTTCCGAGTCAGGAACTTCTCTTCAAGTTCGATGCGGATCTTTTCGAGCGCCTTGTTCTGGATCTGCCGCACGCGCTCCTTCGTCACGCCGATGATCTGTCCCACCTGTTCGAGCGTGAGCGGGACATGATTCTCGACGTCGATGCCGAAGCGATGATGGATCACCGTGCGCTCGATGCTCGAGAGGTTGGCGCGGTTGGCCATGACGATGCTCTTCACCTCTTCGGCGCAGTCTTCCTCATGAGTCGCGCGGCGCTTTTCGTGGTAGTCGGATCGCTCCAGTTTCGGGTCAAAGTCGGCGGGGAATCGCTGGCGGTACTTGCTGAGTTTCATCCCCTGCCGGCTGAAGGCCTTGAGAATCGCCCGGCAGGCGTAGGTCGAGAACTTGAATCCCCGGCCGCAGTCGAACTTGTCAACCGCCCGCAGCAGCGCCATGTTGCCCTCCGACACGAGGTCGGCGAAATCCACCTCGCTCATGCGCGTCCGCTTGGCCATCGCCAGCACGAGGGCGAGATTCGTGTTCGCAATCTGCTCGCGCATCTGCTCGGCCTTGCGGTTCCAGCGGAGAATCTCCTCCGCCTGCTCGCCCGAGGGGTCGTGGCCGTTGAGTTCGATCTGGATCTTGCGCACGCGGTAGCGGGCATAGTTGAACTGAAGGAAGAGCACCCGCTCCTGGGCGGCGCTGAGAAGCACCTGGGTGGACTGCTTGGGCGTCTTGGACGTCGCGGTCAGCGAGTCCATGACGGGGTGGTACCAGGAAGTGTCCGGCTTCTGGATGTCCGGGGCGTCGCGGTAGATGGCCGCCTCCGCCTGCTCGTCGTAGAACGCGGCGTTGTCGATGAAGTCCATCGGCTCGCGCAGGATCCGCTTGAGTTCCTGGCGGTCCTTGGCGCTGAGCGTGCGGCGGGCACGCGAATGGGTCTTGGCGTCCTTACCGGACGCCTTCGAGCGGCTCGAAACGCTCACCCCTGTCCGCCTCTGAATCTGCTCAAGCGGAGAGGCGGCCGACATCATCCGGCTCATGGCTGGTCGTCCTTGCTGACAGGCTGGGAGACTGGGGGGATTCTAACGCAATTCCCGTCGGAACTACACGCGAATATACGCCGAAATGACAAAGTTGCCCATAAATTTTCGGAAGACGGACTCGAAATGGCTTTTCTCCGGCTTTTTACCTATCTCCACCCCCGCTTTTCACCCGCTTTCCATCCACATTATGGGGACGGGCCAGCCGAGTTGCACGGTTTGACACGCCGCGGCTCGCTTCCCGCTCCCCGCCCGGTCCCCAGACTGCTCCAGTGAACAGATCGCTGCCATCCCCTGAAACAGGGGTGTGCCGGGGCTCGCGTTGACTTCCCGCCCATCTCGCTACCCGCTCTCGCTAGCCGGCGCGGCGCCCATCCGACCCCATACGCCTGTTGAAGTCGTGATGACGGACCCGGGCCATCTGCCGGGGACGCCGCGATGGCCCTCCACGCCAGAGCAGGGTACTTCACTTTCTTGTCCATTCTTCCGGTTTCCCGGTTGCACCCGGGGCGGAAGGCGGTACATTGATCCCGAGCAGCGCCGGGGTTTGCCGTCGCACGATGCGAACCTCGGGGGGCCGGCCAGAGTCACGATGGCCACGCCGGGTCGCTGCCGTCAGAACATGGATGGTGCGCCAGCTCAGTGGTGATATGCGCTCCTGCCCGCTTCGGGCCGGGGTGGGATGCGGTGGATGGCCGGCGCTGCGTGGCGTCGAGGCAGGCCGCCGCCTTACGATCAGAGGAGGTGTCTCCATGATGCTTCGCAACTCAGGTGTCCGCAGGCGATCGTCGAGTCTCGCCCTGCTGGGCGTCAGCGCGGTCGTGCTGGCGGCCGCGTGTGAAACCCCGCGCGACGCCCACGCGTCCGCTTTCGCAGGGGGGGGGACGACGCCGGGCATTGCCCGCACCGCGATGAGAGCCTCTGAATCGGCCGCCATCGGCGAAGCCGCCGTGTCTGTCGGCAGCGCCGGCAGGGGTTCCAAAGTGGCCGATCCCCCGATCCCGCGCAGCGCCGTCAAACCCTTTGTCCTCGTGCGCCTGCCCTACGACCCGAGCATTTATCCCGACGGCGGCGAAGTGCTGGGCGTGAGCAATCATGGCGAAGACCTCGAGGCCATCGCGGTCGGGTACCTGCGGGACGATCCCGCCGCCGCGCCTCAGCCGTTCATGTTCACCGCCTCAACCAACACCGTCACGATGCTTGACATGGACGACGGCGCCTACGACTACGGCGCGGCGACATGCATCAGTCCGAACGGACAGTCCATCGCCGGCTGGGCGTACCACACTTCATCATCGAAGATGAGGGCCGTCGTGTGGGAAGCCCCAAACTACCAGATCGACGCGACTCTTTCGCCTTCGACGGACTCCTACTGGAACGCGATCAACGACAGCGGCGTTCCCGCGGGGGCCTACTGGGTGAGCGATCACTACGAGTCTGTCGTGGGCACGCAGACTCCGGCTTATCCCTACGCCGGCAAGGAAGGCGAAGCCAAGGGGATCAACGCGAACGGTGTTGTGTCCGGATGGTACATCCACACTTCCGGCTACAGCCACGCCTATCGCTGGGACTCGCCAACCGTGTACATGGACATACACCCCACGGACCAGGCGTACCAGCAGCGTGACAGCGGCGCCAACTGCATCAACAACTCGCTCAACATCGGCGGCTGGCTCACCAATCAGTACGGCAGCCACATCGCGACCCACTGGAGGCCACTGAGCCTTCCTGGCTGGTACCAGACCAAGATCCTCGGCGATGGCGACTCCTCCAGTTACGAAGTCGTCGCGATCAACTCCGGTTCGGCCATGCTCATCAACCGCATCGACAGCGTGCCCGGAATCGTCCTCTGGATCCACAACAGCGAGGCCAATGAAGCCGTCGTGATTGACGGGGAACCAGGGTCATTCGCCACCCCACAACTCATCCTCATGCCCAACCCCGATGATCACATCTGGAACGGGCACTGCCTGAACGACGACTTGTGGATCGGTGGTTCGTACTTGATTCACGGCGACGGACTCCCGCGCCCCTGCCTCGCGATTCCCTATGACGTTGACAACAGCGGCGTCGCCGACTTTCGGGAGATCGTCGAGTCCGGCATGAGCGGCTCCTTTTCACACCACAACGAAAACTACGGCCTTACTTGGCTGCTCGATGTCGCCGAGAATGTCCATCCCAATGGCGACGGCATGCGCATCGGACTCAACGCACCCGGCTACGCGGAGGGTGAGGAGACGCACGACATCGAGCACACGCAGATCGTGCGCCTCCCCCTGGGCATCCACAATCCCGACTTCGCGAGCGCCGGCCCGGAGGAGTTCTACGCCAACGGCATCCTGCACTCGGGGCAGGGGTCGCAATGCGCCGCGTTCCAGACCGGCGTCAACAGTTGGGCGCAGATCCCTCAACAGAACCTGGGCCGCGAGATCGTCCTGATGCTGCGCTCCAATCTCGACGACTCCGATCCCGACGACGACTACCTGCCCACCGCTCCCAATGTCGATCTCGGCGAAGGAATCACCAAGGCGGATGTCCTCGCCAACCTGCACCGGTTCTCCTACAACTTCTCCCGCTGCGTGGACTGGATTCAACTCGGCAACGAGGCCTTCTCCAGCGCCGACCAGAGCAGTTTCTACGGCGGGCACGGCGGCTACAAGATCTGGGCCGAGGAAGTCGGCGACTGCTGGACTACCGGCAACGACCCGCGCGAGTTCGAGGAGATCACCTGCCCGATTCCGGCGATCGAGGCGGTGCAGGCCTGGCACTACGAGCAGATGTGGGCGATTCTCGAAGGCTCCGCCCTCGCCGGCCGGCCGCTGCGCATCGTCGGCCCGGCCGTTCCGCTCGACACCATCTACAATTTCGTGTCCGAGGACACGACCACCGGATGGAAGGTGATCGACCGCACCGCGAAATGGTGCAACGACTACCAGGTCTGGTTCGACATGCACGCCAGATACCTGGCCCCTGCGGACGTCGAGACGGCGAGATACTATCTGCGCGACAATCCCGGCAATCCGACCTGGCAGTATCCCTTCCACGCCGTCTGCCTTGAATGGGCGCCGAAGTTGGATATTGAGATCGACTGGTGGACAGAGAACAACGGTCTGAATGCTCTGCGATTCGACAAGTTCCTCAACATGCCCGATTGCAATGACGATCCCGGCATAACTTGGGAGACCTACATCGCAGGCCAGACTCTCGGTTGGAAGCACGCGCAGTTTAGTGATGACTTCGGCATGGCGAACGCGGCGTACTACCTCTGGTACGACGGGTTCACCGTGATCTGCTACGGCAGCACACTTCAATCGCCCGTCTCTGATCCGCTCTACGACCTTGCGGCCCTGCGCGCTCAGAACGTGTGCGATCAGTACATTCAGACGCAGTACAAGTTCACCGAGTTGAAGACTCACTACCAGAACGCGGCTGACGACTACGAGATTCAGGACTTCGATCCGCACGAGGATGCGTGCTCCGCCTGCGGTGAAAACTGATCGATTCCAGCAGCCCATTCCGGAGGCGGGCAAACACCCGCCTCCGGGTTTCACTAACGGAAAGTGCTCGATTCGAAACAATCGAGGTGTAAATCATGGAGTTTCGGAGCGCACAACCCCGTGGAACCCGGTCTTGCCTGGCCCTCACGGTGACCGCAATCGCAGTCCCTTTCACCGCTGGTCCAGTCGACACGTACGGTCAGCGGGCTTCTCCGCCGTACGCGGCGTTTGAACTGCCAACACTCGGTGGTCCGCACAGTCAGGGCTGGACCATTAGCGAGTGGGGCGATGTAGTTGGCGGCGCGTTTCTTCAGGGCAACGTATTCCACGCAACGGTCTGGATCGATGGCCAAACCCCTTTCGATCTGGGGACGCTGGGCGGCGACGTGAGCGAGTGCCGCGGAATCAACAACAACGGTTGGATCGTCGGCAAGGCACAGGCGCCGGGCCAGTTCGGCTACGACAACAGCGCTTTCCTCTGGCGCGACGGGGTGATGGAGAACCTCGGCAACCTTGGGGGCGACTTCGCGGAGGCCTACGGCATCAACGACCTCAACCAGATCGTCGGATGGGCAGCGCTTGATAGCTCATCCTTCCCGCCGACCCATGCGTTCCTGTGGGAAGATGGCCGGATGACCGACCTCGGTACGCTTGACGGTAGCAGGGGGAGCCAAGCCATCGCCATCAACAACTCCGGCCTAATCGTCGGGCAGGCAACAAGTGCCTTCTACACGACCTGGCGGCCCGTCATCTGGCGGGAAGGGAAGATCGTCGATCTCGGCACCTTCCTTAGAGATAATAGCGGCGACGGCGTTTGTATCGACCTCAACGAAGCGGGCGACGTCGTCGGCTACACTTCGCGCGACATCATGACGAATCAGGCCTTCATTTATCGCGACGGCGAGAAGATTGCATTGCCCGAGAAACCTTGCTGGTGGAACTCATCCGCATGGTCGATCAATGATCAACGCCAGATCGTCGGCGCGGCCCGAATAAGTGACTTCCCAACGCAGGACATCGGCGTGATCTGGGAGTGGAACCGGTCGGTGCGATACCTCGCCAGTCTCATTCCGCCCCGCTCCGACTGGTTCATCGGCCTGGCCATCGGCATCAACAACGCCGGCCAGATCACCGGCACCGGCTATCGCCTCTCCAACCCTGACTACACCAAGGGCTATCTCCTCACGCCCGTTCGGCCGACGATGGTCCTCCACCCGCCCTCTCCCGGCCTTGCCGGCGGCGAGAACACGATCACTGTCAAGCAAGTGACCCCCGGCGCGACCGTCACCTTCATGTACAGCCGCCGCGGCGGCGGCACCAACATCCCCGACTGCACCTTGCAGCAGAACGCCCTCCAACTCGACAGCCCGACGGTCATCGGCACGGCCGTTGCCGACTCAAACGGCGTCGCATCAATCACCCGCACCGTCCCGCCGGTGGCGCGCAACCAGACCATCCTCTTCCAGGCCCTCGTCCAGAACGAGTGCGCCATCAGCCAACTCGTGGTGCATCGGTTTGAGTAGGAGAGGCACAGCAGGAGAGGCACTGGGCAATAGGCAGTAGGCATTAGGCAACAGGCACCAGACACTGGCAGAGGCATCAGGGCATCGAGGGTGAGGCGCTGCGCCTCTGGGACTGGCGGAAGCGCTGCGGCAGTGAGGGCGAGACCGATTGGAATCAACTTTGTTGAGGCGGCTGTAAGCGCGGACTCGGCGGAGATTGCTCGATTCAGATGTCCTGATCGGCGGTTCAGTTACCGCTGACCGCGGCGAGGACTTCTGAGACGGCTTCGGGAAGCGGGCGGGTGAGGAGGTTGAGACCGCCGGCGGCATCGACGCTCAGTTCGTACAGCACGCCGGGGCGCATCGGCTTGTAGACTGCTTCGCCTTGCGCCACCCGCACGCCGTACTCGGCGGCGAGGGCGGGGTCGGTGCAGAGATCCCAGAAGCGCTCCCAGAGTTTGCGCTCGAAGTCGGCGGGTCGCTCGGGCCCGGCGTATCCCGCGGGCGGTTGGCCGACGGGGTCAATGGGGAATCCGCTGCCCGGCGCCATCTGCTCGGAGTAGACGCGCCGCAGGAGGACCACCGTCTGGCCGCGCAGCGGGTGCGCCGTCGCGACCGCGTGGTGGTCGAACTTGACGACCAGCCCGTCGAAGAAGGCGACGTGTCCGGGCAGTTTGAAGGTGTGACGGGCGACGGGCTTTTCGTTGTCGTCGAGTTCCACCATGAGGAGCGTGGTTTCGGCGGGGAGGCCTGCGGGGCCCTGCTTCTGGTCGGTTACGACGATCTGCGCGAGGCGGCGGTGGCGGGAGAGGCGATCGATCATCGCTTCGAGGGCCGCCTGCTTGCGAGCCGACTCGACGAGGGCCTGCTCGAGTTCGAGTTCGCGCGACGCGGCGACCTGCCGGTAGTGCCACCACGCGCCCCCCATTGCCGACGCGAGCATGGCCAGCGCCAGGATCAGGAGCGTGAGGGGAAGGGATGCGAGCGTGGAGAGGCGCGGCATGGCGTTCAATCCTATCGGCACAGTTGCAGACCCGTCCGCAGGCGGGTCGATAGGTCATTCAATGCCGCTCTGCCGGGTGGGACAGTTCGTAGTTCTGGGGGTGTTGGGTGCGATTCTCGCGGCGGGGTCGTCCGATGCCTCACCGCCCTCTCCCGATCGGGTCTCAGGGCCGCCGCCCGAAGTCGACCTCGCGGGCGAACTGGCATCCCGAGTCGTGGATCAGTTCGACTTCAACGAGCCCGACAACGCCGATCCGGTGCCGCTCTACTGGGTGCGCATCGCCGATCCGGGTTTCCCCGACTGGAACGATGCGACGCTGTATCCCGAACTCGGCGAAGCCGCCTCCGAGGATCGATGCGTGCGCCTTCCGACGCTGGGCGGACACACGGGACTGCGGCTGGTGGCGGGAGTGATTCCCGTCATCCCCGCGATCGACTACCACCTGCGGGTGCGCGTGCGAACGGAGGGCCTGAGGCGTTCGCGCGCCCGCGTTGCGGCCTATTTCGTGGATGACGCCGGGAAGCGCCTGCCGGGGGCGCCGGGCACTTCGCCCCTGCTCGATACCGAGGGTGAATGGAGAGAGACGCAGGTGGTTTTGCGCGGCCTCGATCCGGGTCGGCCGAGGCGCCACGCGGATGGATCGCAGGCGGGGGCGGCGGCGTGGATACAGATCGAGTTGCTCCTGGAGCAGCCAAGCGCCTGGACCTCGGCCGAGGCGCCCCATCCGCGCGTGCTGCTGGAGGACGTGAAGGGTGCGGCGGCGTATTTCGACGACCTGACGATCTGGCGCGTGCCGCGTATCGATCTCTCTTCCTCCGAGCCGACGGGTCTGTTCGTCGATCCGGCGCGTCCGGTGCTCGTTCTGCGGGCGCAGGACGTCGCCTCCGCGGAGCTGGAAACGACGATCCGCACGTACAACCACCGCAGCGAACTCGTGGCGGAACAGACGCTGCGGCTGACCAATGACTGGCAGCCGGCGGTCTTTCGCCCCGAACTGCCGGCCCTGGGCTGGTATCGCACGATCGCCAACGTGAGCGAAGCGGGGCGGGAGATCGCGCGGGCGTGGATCGACTACGCCTGGATGCCGGCGCTGGAGCGTGAGGCGGAGAATCCGCGGTTTGAGGGATTCGGCATCGTCGCCGAGGATCTGCCGGTTGAGGAATGGGGCTCGCTGCCGGACCTGCTGTCGCGGCTGGGCGCCGGCTTTGTCTCGCTGCCGCTTTGGCCGGATGATCTGACGCGTCGCGGCATCCGCGCCCATCGCCTCGCCCTCGATCAGACGATGGCGCGTCTCAATCGCGACTCGCGCGGTGTGGCGTTCGTTCTGGCGGCGCTTCCCGAGGAACTCGCGGCGCAGGAGCACGCCAATCCGTCGCTCGTGTATGAAGTGATGGGCCAGGACGAAGACCGGGTGTGGCGGTATCTCGAGGAGTTTCAGGTGGCGTTCGGCCAGACTGTGAAGCGGTGGCAGTTCGGTCCGACGACATCGTTCGGGGCGGGGCGCGCCGAGTTGCATCCTCAGCGCCTTGCGACGATCCTGCACCGTCTTCGCGCACTCATTCCGTCGCCGCAGGCGCTCCTGCCCTGGTCGATCGACCGTCCCGGGCAGGCGGCGATGCTCGATGAGGCGATAGGCGCCGCGGGGGGGCAACCGGCCGAATCGCTTTCGGCGCCACCCGTCGCCGATGGAGTTCACTTTTCTGTCCTCGTCGGAAACGACCTCCGCCCGGAGTCGGTGGCGGAACACCTCGCGCCCTGGATGGAGGAGGGTGTGTCGAGCACCGTGGTGCTCGAAGCCGCTGCGGCGGACCTGTACGGCCTCGAACATCGAGTGGATGATCTCGTCCGCCGGGCCATCCTAGCGTGCGAGGGTGGTGCGGTCGAACTGGCGATTGAGCGGCCGTGGAGGACATCGCCCTTCTCGCCCGACATCTCCTTTCCGGAAGCGCTGTTCCCCGCCTGGCGCACCGTGGCTTCGCATCTTGACGGCCGCTCGGCGCGTTCCCGCCTGGACCTCGGCCGGGACGTTACCGCGATCGTCTTCAGCGACGAGGAGGGCGAAGGGACGATCGCGGTGTGGCACGATTCGCCCGAAGTTGACGTGGTCTCCGCCTCGATCTTCCTCGGGAATCACTCCGTCCGACTCACTGATGCCTTCGGGAATGCGGAGGAGATTCCCCTTGCCGACGGCGTGCATCAGATCCGGATCACGCGCCGCCCGCGGTTCATCGACGGGGCGGTGATCAACCTGGCCCTGCTGCGCTCGGGTTTTTCCGTCACTCCGCGCTGGATTGAAGGCGCCGCGGCCGTTCACACGCATGAGATGGTTCTGAGGAACCCGTGGAAGACGAGCATTGCGGGTACGCTGCGCATCGTCGAGCCGGCGACATGGGACATCCGCCAGCGCATCCGCCCCTTCTCAATCGGCGGCGGTGAAGAAGTGCGCCTGCCGCTCATCTTCACCTATCCCGCCTACGAGACCGGCGGCGCCAAGCGCTTCGTCGTTGACATTGAACTGCAGAACATCTCGACGGGAATCGTGCGAATGGAGTCAATCGTCGAGCTTGGTTTTCGGCGAGTTACGCTCACGCCGCACCACGAATACGTCGTGACTCCGGACGGCGGCGAGGAACTCGTCGTCACCCTCGAGATCGCCAACCACTCCGATGCGCCGGTCTGGCTGTCGGCGATGGTTCTTGCGGAGGGATACGGCCGGCTGGAACTGGACGTCGCCCAACTCGATCCGGGTGAGATGGCTGTGCGCGTCTTCCGTCTGCCCGATCCGGCGACGCGGCTGCTGAACCCGCTCATGCGCGTGGGGCTGCGCGAGCGTGGCGGCCCCGGGCGCTTCAACCTCCTCCTCGACGCCCAGCGTCCGGGGCCGCGCGGCACGGGGGCCGGCGGCTGAGCGCGCCCGGCAGGCGGGACTTTTCCCGTCCCCGCCGATTGCCTTCGCCGGCGACGTATCATCTTCCTGCGGCAGACGCAGTCCCCCACCCCGGTCGCCGGGCGGCTGCCGCACTCCGTGAGGATGAGGATCGGGCGCCATGACCTTCGACTGGATCGTTCAGGGCGGGCCGGTGATGTACCCGCTGCTGGCGTGCTCGCTCATCTCGGTAACGATCACCCTCGAGCGGGCGCTGTTCTGGGCCAGGGAGCGGCGCAGCCGCGACCGAGATCGCCTCGACCGCCTCGCCGACCTCATCGCGCAAGGAAGCATTTCCGAGGCGCAGCGGCTGTGCGAGGGGTCGGACGATCCGATCGTGCGCGTGGTGCGGTTCGCCCTGCTCCACCGGCATGAGTCGCTGGAGGCGGCGCTGCGGCTGGGCGCGGGAGAAGAAGTTCGCCACATGGCCCGGTACCTCAAGATCCACGATACGATCGTGACACTGGCGCCGCTGCTGGGCATCCTGGGAACTGTGCTGGGCATCATCACTTCCTTCGACGTCATGGGAGGGGGAGTGGACAATCCTGTGGCCGTTTCCGGCGGGATTTCCGAGGCGCTCATCACGACGGCGACGGGCCTTGTCGTCGCGATGCTCTCGCTCATTCCCTACAACTACTTCTCGGCCCGCCTCGAGCACGCGGTGAGTGAGATGGAGAGCCGGCTGACCGGCATGGAGATCATGTACCGCAAGGGGATGTCCGGCCATGCGACTTGAGACCGGCCTCATCCGCCGCCGCCGGGCCCGCGTTGAGATGATCCCCCTCATCGACTGCATGTTCATTCTGCTCGTTTTCTTCATCTACTCGATGCTGAACATGACGATTCAGCGCGGCCTTGCGGTGAACCTGCCAGCGGGCGAGCAGGTCGAGCGCCTTGCCGACCAGGCCGCCGTCATCACCATCCTGCACGATGGGTCGATCTTCCTCGATCGCGAGCCCGTTCTGCTGCCGGCGCTGGGCGAGCGGCTGGCGGAGAAGGCAGGGAGCGACTCCTCCCCGCGCATCGTGGTGAACGCGGACGCCGCGGCGGCGCACGGCGTGGTCTTCAGCGTGCTCGATGCGCTGCGCCGGCGGGGGTGGACCGACGTGGCCATCCTCTCGACGGAACGGGAGGAGCCATGAGCCGCTCCCTGCTCATCGCCGGTCTGACGGCTTCGGCGCTGCACGTCGCCATGTTCGCCGGACTGGAGGCGTACCTCGTTCGCCCCGGGCGCGAAGCCGGGCGCCGGGAGCCGATTTGCCTGCACATGACGACGCTCGCCGAGCCGTCCGAAGCGCCTGAGGCGGACCAATGGCTCGACCGTGTGTCGGATGCACCGGAACCGCTCGATTCGACTCCGGCACTCGATCCGCTCGCTCCCGCAGAGCCGCCAGAGGAGTTGGTCGAAGCGGTGAGCGGAGAATCCGCCGAGGCGATGGCGCTGCCCGAGGCGCCTGAGCATGAGCCGTTGGCAATGACTGCCGCGCCCGCGCCGATGGAGCCGAGGTCAGCGGAGGGTTCCGAACCGCTCGCCGCGGATATGCCGCTGGCGGCGCCCATGCAACCGGCCGTGGCGTCGCCTGTAACGATGGCCGCCCCGGTTGCGGTGGTGGCGGAGGAGGCTGCGGTGGAATCACATCTGATTGAAGCGCCGCCGCGGCTGCTGCTCGCATTGCTTGAAAGCATCGCGCAGCGCGCTGCGCGATCCCAGCCGCGCCCCGTCGCGGCGCCGGCTCCTCCGCCCCGGCCTGCGGCGACGCCGGGGCAGCGCGAACAGCCGGTCGCGGAACACCGGCCCAAGCCTCGCTACCCCGCCATTGCCAGGCGCCGCGGCTACGAGGGCGAGGTGCTGCTGCTGGTGGAGGTGCGATCCGACGGCGGCGTCGGCGCGGTGACCGTTTCCCGATCCTCGGGACACGAGGTCCTCGATCGCGCAGCGCAGGAGACGGTGCGAGAGCGTTGGAGGTTCCGCCCGGGTTCAGTTGATCGCCGTCCGACCGACTTCTGGATTGAAATCCCCATCGAGTTTCGTCTGACGGACTCGAACTGACATGGCCGCAGTCGGCACTCTCGGCCCAGCGTGGCCGGAAAGGATCGTCCCATGCCTCTCTCATCGCACTCTCCGCGATTTCACCCGACCCTCGGCGTCGCGGCGGCGCTGCTGGCCACGACGGCCGCCGTCGCCGCATCCTCCGCGGCAGACGACTGGACGCAGTTCCGCGGCCCGAAGCGCAACTGCACGACGACGGAGCGGGGGTGGATCGTGCAGGGCAAGTCCGAGCCTGTCTGGAAGCGCACCGTCGGACTGGGCTACTCCTCGATGTCCGTCGCCGACGGCCGGCTCTTCACGATGGGCTACGACGTCGAAGCCGGCCTCGACGGAATCTACTGCCTTGACGCCCTCACCGGCGAGATCATCTGGGAACACCATTACCCTGCGGAGCGCTGGGATCGCTCCCATCGCGGCGGCACGCTCGTCACCCCCGGCGTGGACGGCAAGGATCTCTACTGCTCCAACCGCGAGGGGCGCTTCTTCCGCTTTGACGCCGCGACCGGACGGATCCACTGGGAGAAGAACCTCAAGACCGAGTACGACCTGGAGTATCCGACGTGGGGGCTGGCGGCCTCACCTTTCATCCTCGACGACATGATCGTGATGAACGTCGGCAAGGTCATCGCGTTCGAGAAGGGCACGGGCAAGGAGATCTGGGCCACGGCGAAGAACTACGGCGACGCGTACTGCACGCCGGTTGACTTCGAACTCAAGGGCCGCCCCTGCTTCGCCGTCTTCAACCAGACGGGCCTGGTCATTCTCGATCGCAAGACGGGCGCGGAGATCATGGTTCAGGAGTGGTCGAACCGGGCGAATGTCAACGCCGCCGCCCCGCTCATCCTCGGCGAGCGCATCTTCATCTCCTCGGGCTACAACCGCGGCTGCGCGCTCATCGACGTCTCGGGCGACTCGCCGGTCATCGTCTGGGAGAGCAAGGAGATGCGCAACCACATGGCGCCCTCCATCCTGCACGACGGCCACCTGTACGGTTTCGACGAAGCCGTCTATAAGTGCCTCGACCTTGAGGGCAACGTCAAGTGGGAGCAGCGCGGCCTGGGCAAGGGGGCCCACATCATGGCCGACGGCAAGCTCGTCCTCCTCACGGCGCAGGGCGAACTTGTCTTCGTCGAACCCGACCCCGCGCAATTCCGCGAAATCTCGCGCACCAAGGTTCTCGACGGCGGCGTCTACTGGACGTACCCCGTCCTTGCCAACGGGTTCCTCTATTGCCGCAACAGCAACGGCGACATCGTCTGTCTCGACCATCGGTCCCCAAACTGAACCGCACCCGGTAGCGCCGGGCGAAGGCGAGTTCGCGCCGGCGCGGAGCCATCACATGAGCAGTCAACATCCGTTCGTCTCGATCTTTCCACGGCGTGTCGGCCTCGCGAGCAGCGCGCTGGTGTGGCTGGGCCTCCTCACGGCCGCCGCACCGGCGCAGGACTGGCCTCAGTGGCGCGGTCCGACGCGCGACGGCGTCTCCGCCGAAACAGACTGGTCCGCGACGGGGGCTCCGGCCCCGCGCTGGACCCGTGCCGTCGGCCTCGGTTACTCCTCCGTCGTCGTCGCCGACGGCCGGCTCTACACAGCCGGATGGGACGAGGGCAAGGAGCACGATGTCGTCTGGTGCCTCGACGCCCGAAGCGGCGAGGAGATCTGGACCCACTCCTATCCGGCGCAGAAGTGGGCGAAGTACCACGGCGGCGGCACGAACTGCACTCCCTCCATTGACGGCGAGCGCCTCTACGTCCTCAATCGCGAAGGGCGCCTGACGTGCTTCGACGCGGCGAAGGGCGAGGTGCACTGGGCCAAGCACATGGTCACTGACCACGGCGCTTCCACGCCCACCTGGGGCTTTGCCGCCTCCCCCCTCGTCCTTGACGAGATGCTCGTCATCAACGTCGGCTCCGTCATCGCGCTGGACAAGATCAGCGGGGAGGTCAAGTGGAAGAGCCGCGACCTCGGCCACGCCTACTCGACTCCGGTTGATGCGACGTTCGACGGCCGGGCGTGCCTCGTGGTGTTCAACGGCGACGGACTGGCGGTCCTCGATCGCGCCGACGGCGCCGTCCTCGCCACGCACGAGTGGAAGACCTCCTACGACGTCAACGCCGCGACGCCCATCGTCATCGACGATCGCATCTTCGTCTCATCGGGGTACAACCACGGCTGCGCAATGTTCCGCTTCGACGGCAAGAGCCTGACCCAACTCTGGGAGAGCAAAGTGATGCGCACCCAGATGAGCGGGTGCGTGTACCTCGGCGGACACCTCTACGGCTTTGACGACGCGATTCTCAAGTGCATCGACCTCGAGGGCAATGAGAAGTGGCGGGAGCGCGGCCTCGGGCAGGGCGCCGTCTCCGCCGCCGGCGGACGCATCATCGCGCTGGGCGGCAAGGGCGAGCTGGTGATCGCTCAGGCCGATCCCACGGCCTACATCGAGCACTCCCGCGCCAAGGTCCTCGACGGCGGCGTCTGCTGGACCATGCCCGTGCTCGCCGACGGACTCATCTACTGCCGCAACAGCCTCGGCACGCTCGTCTGCCGCGATCATCGGGGGGAGTAGGCAAGGACCAAGGCGTCAGGGCATTGAGGCACTGGGACATCGGAGGGTTGTGCTGGATGCAAGACCGCCTGCGTCTTCGCCTCCTCCGCCCCAGGACATCACAACATTGGAGACTTGCATGAATCGTTCGTTCAGGCTTCGATCCATCTGCATTGCTCTGGTCTTCGGCGCTCCCGTCGGCGCGACGGGCGTTGCCGGCGTCGGCGGCGGCGAGTGGTCCACGTGGCGCGGCCCCAACGCCAACGGCGTCTCCCCCGACACGGAGTGGACGATTGCCGGCGCTGCGCAGCCGCTGTGGAGCGCCAAGGTCGGTCTGGGCTATTCCGCCGTCGCGATCCACGATGGCCGCGTCTACACCCTCGGCTTCAGCGTCGAGAAGGACCGCGACGTGGTTACCTGCCTCCACGAGGACACGGGGGAGGTGCTCTGGACCTACGAGTACCCGGCACTCATCTTCAACAATGGCCACGAGGGCGGCACCCTCTCCACTCCCACCGTCGATGGCGATCGCGTTTACGTGAAGGACCGCGAGGGGAAACTCTTCTGCCTCGACGCCGCGACCGGCGCCCTGCGCTGGAGCAAGGATCTTGCAGCTCTCTACGGGCCGGAACTTGGCCTGTGGGGCTTCTCCTCGGCGCCGGTCATCGTGGAGGACGCGGTCATCATCGATGCGGGCATGACTTTTTCCTTCGACAAGAAGACCGGCGACCTGCGCTGGAAGACCCGCGACTACGGCAACGGTTATTCGACGCCCGTCGAGTTCACAAGCCGCGGCCGGCGGTGGCTGGCTGTCATGAACGCGACAGGCCTGGTGATCCTCGACCCCGCCAGCGGCGAAGAGAAGGCGTTGCACGAGTGGAAGACGTTCAACAACATCAACGCCGCCACGCCCGTCATCATCAATGACCGCATCTTCATCTCCAGCGGGGCGAATCACGGCTGCGCGATGCTGCGCTGGACCGGCGAAGCGCTGGAAACGCTCTGGGAAAGCAAGGTGCTCAAGACGGCGATGAACGCGGCCGTGTTGTGGGAGGATCACCTCTACGGCTTCGATGACGGCGTGCTCAAGTGCATCGACCTTGACGGGAACGAGCAGTGGGCGGAGCGCGGCCTGGGTCTGGGTGCGATGATCATCGCCAACGGGTTTCTCGTCGTCATGGACAAGGGCGGGTCGCTCGTTTTCGCCGACGCCGTGCCCGCGCGCTACAACGAAGTCCATCGACTCAAGGTGCTCGAGGGCGGAAAGTACTGGACCACGCCGATCGTCACGGGCGGGCGCATCTACTGTCGCAACAGTCTCGGCGATCTCATCTGCCTCGATCACCGCAAACCGGATGCGGGCGCGGCTCCCGGAGGCTAACCTTTACCCGCCGCCGCGCTGCGGCCGAATTGACACGTCGTCCCCAAGTGCATCACGCTGAGAAGGACAGTCATGATTCACCGACTCCTGGCCGCGGCGCTGATCCTCTTCGGCGCGATTCCGGTCGCATCCGGCGCGGCGCAAGACCCGCAGCCGACCGAACCGACTGAACCGACTGAACCGGCGGACGCGCCGCCTCCGTCGGAGCAGCCGGCCGAGACTCCGCCATCCGGGGAGACGGCGCCGGCTTCGCCGGTTCCGGTGGCACGTTACGAGCCGACGATCGTCACGGCTCGCAAGTGGGAGGAGCAGCCTCAGGACGTGCCGCAGAGTCTGCGCGTGCTGGGCGAGTCCACGCTGCGCGACGCGGGCATTCGGTCGATGCGCGAGGCGTCCTTCCTCGTGCCCAATCTCTTCTTCAATGAGTTCACGTCGCGGCGGCTGACCTTCCCCACGATCCGCGGGGTCGGCTCGGGCGTGGGCGATCCGGCGGTGACGACGTACATCGACGGTGTGCCCCAACTCACCATCAACAGCACCAACCTGCCGATGCTCGATGTCGAGCGGATCGAGTTTCTGCGCGGGCCTCAGGGCACGCTCTACGGCCGCAACTCGATCGGCGGGCTCATTCACATCCTCACGAAGCGCCCGGGCGACGCGCTGGAGTTTCGCGGCGGCGGCACCTTCGGCAACTACGACCTTCAGGAGTACGAACTCGGCGTGAGCGGCCCGCTCGTGGCCGATGAACTCTTCTTCAGCCTCGCCGGGCTGCATTCCAGCCGCGACGGCTACACGCTCAACACGTTCACCGGCAACGACGTGGACGATCGCGATTCGCTCTTCGGGCGCGGGCAACTGCTCTGGACTCCCGATGAGCGCTCGGAAGTCCGTCTGACCTTTCATGGTGAGAAGTCGCGCGACGGGGGATTCGCCCTCTCGGAACTCACCGGCCTGCGCCGCCAGCCTCACCGGATCAGCCAGGACTTCGAAGGCGTCGCCCACCGCGACCTCCTCGGAACCTCGCTCACCTGGAGCTCCTTCGGCGACGAGGTGGATTTCGTCTCCATCTCCGCGTTCCAGGACTGGGACATTTTCGAGACGTCGGACTTTGACTTCTCCTTCATCGACGGCATCCGCCGCCGCACCGAGGAATCGCAAGACTACTTCAGTCAGGAGTTCCGCCTCTCCTCCTCCGAAGACCGGCCGGTGGAACTGAACGAGAGCGCGCAACTCAAGTGGCTCGGCGGGCTGAGTTTCTTCGTCTCCGATTCCGATCGCCTCGCCGCGAACAACTTCCGCCCTGCCGGCGCCGGCATCCTCTTCCCGCCGGGACAGGTCGGCCTCGATACGCAATGGGGCGACTTCGAGGACTTCAGCATCGCTCCCTTCGGCCAGGTGACGCTCGTTCTTGATGAGAAGCTCGAACTCACCGGCGGCCTGCGCTACGACTTCGAGCACAAGGAAGGAACGGTCAACCACACGTTTGAAACGGGCGGCTTCACCGTCCTCTCCACCACGACCAATCTTGACCGCGACTTCGACGCCCTCGTGCCGAAATTCAGCGCGGCGTACCACTTCGCGGACAACTTCATGGCGTACGGTCTGGCGGCGATGGGCTTCAAGGCGGGCGGCTTCAACCTCAACGCCCCCACCGGCCGCCTCTCCTTTGATCAGGAGACGAGCTGGACCTACGAGGTGGGGATGAAGAGCACGTTCTTCGAGGATCGCCTCGCCGTCAACGCGTCGCTCTTCCACATTGACTGGGACGACCTGCAGCTGTCGCTCTTCGACGCCATGACGGGCGGGTACATCGCCAACGCGGCGTCGGCGACGAGCCGCGGCTTCGAGATCGAAGTGGGACTGCGCCCCGCCGACGGGTGGGATCTCTTCGCGGGTCTCGGCTTCACCGACGCCGAATTCGATCACTTCATCGACCCGTTCGGGACGAACGTCAGCGGCCGCAGCCTCGCCTTCGTTCCGGAGCGCACGTGGAATTTCGGGGCGCAGTACACCGGGCGCCTTTGCGAGAATGCGACGTGGTACGTGAGGGGTGAGTACGTCGGAGTGGGAACCTACTATTACGACGCGGGCAACCGGGCCGGCGAGCAGTTCGAACTCGCGAACTTCCGTCTCGGCGTTCGCAGCCGCAACGTCAGCGTCGAAGGATGGGTGCGCAACGCCTTCGAGCAGGATTACGTGCTTGTCGCCTTCCAGCCCAATCCGGTTGATCCGAGCGTCTTTGTCGGGGAGAGCGGCGCGCCGCAGACCTTCGGCGTGTCGGTGAACATCACCTTCTGACCGCAGCGGCGGCGCCGCCCGCCGGTAGGCAATGAGAGTTGGCGGAGGATGGCCATGGTTGATCGATCGAGTTTCAAGGCCGCCCGGCGCGGCGTGGCGGCGTGCGCCGCCGCCTTGTTCCTGCTCGCCCCGTGCGCCGGCGCCGACGATTGGCCGCGCTGGCGCGGACCCGATCAGAACGGCGCTTCGACCGAGCGGGGATTGCCCGAGACGATCAGCCTCGCCGCCCCGAGCCTCGCGTGGTCGCACCCGATCTCCGGCCGCGGCACGCCCGTCATTCACAACGGCCGCGTGTTTGCCCTCGGCTATGAGGGAACCGGGTCGGACCTCCAGGAAGTCCTGCTCTGCTTGGACGAACGGACCGGGGCGCTGGTGTGGAAGGCCGGGGCCAGCGACTTCCTCAGCGACGTCATCTACAACCGCTACTCCATCGGCGCGCCGACCGTCGATCCGGAGACGGGAATCGTCTACTGGACGACCCACGCCGGCCTGTTCTCCTGCTACAGCCGCGACGGCGAACTCCTCTGGCAGCACTCGATGATGGATGAGTTTGGGCGCCTCACCTATCCCAACGGGCGCACCGGCGCGCCCGTCATCGATGATGAGTTCGTCATCGTGCGCGGCATGACCTCGGGCTGGGGCAAGGATGGCCCGGCGCGCGACCGCTTCCACGCCTTTGACAAGAAGACCGGCGAACTGATCTGGGCCTCCAGCCCCTGCGGACCTCCCAAGGACAACCCCTACTCCCATCCCGTCCTCGAGTGGCGCGATGGCCGGCGCCTGCTCTACGCGGGAACCGGCGGCGGGCACGTCGTCTGCGTCGATGCCCGCACCGGCGATCCCGTGTGGCGCATGCCCATCACCATCGGCGGCGTGTGCGCCTCGACGATCCTGTACGGCGACACGCTCATCGCCGTGCATGGCACGGAGAATCTCGACTCCTCCGAAGGCGGGCGCATGCTCGCCATTCGCCTCGGCGCTGCGCCGGCCGCGGGATCTCCCGGTCCGCTTGAGATCGGCGTCGAGCGCGAAGCCTGGCGCAACGGGCTCAACTCCTTCAGCAGTTCGCCGGTGCTCGTGGGTCGCCGCGTCTACCTGACGAACTACACCGGCGAACTCAACGCGGTCGATGCCGACACAGGGGCGGTCCTGTGGACGCACAAACTCGCGGCGGCGCAGATCCATGCCTCCCCCGCCGCCGGCGACGGCAAACTCTACGTCCCCATGGCCAGCGGCATGTTCTACATCATCCGCCCGACCGATGCGGGCCCGGAGATCCTCTCGAGCCTGAAGCTCGAGGGCGAGTGCCTCGGCCAGCCGGCGATCGCCAACGGCCGCGTCTACGTGCACACCACTGAGCGCCTCTACTGCTTCCAGGGCGCCGGTGTTCTGAGCGCGACGAAGACGGTCCGCGCGGCGGAGATCAGGCCCGCCGTCGGGGCGGCGGCGCGACTTCAGATCGTCCCCGCCGAACTGATCCTGGCGCCGGGCGAGTCCGCCTCATTCACGACCCGCCTCATTGACGAGCACGGCCTGGTCGTCGAAACTGGCCGCGGGGGCGTCACGTGGACGGTCAACCCGCGCCTCGGCGTTTCCGCCGGCGCCTCGGGCGAACTCATCGCCGCGCCCGACGCGAGAGCCGGCGCCGCCGAACTCGAAGGTGAGTACAAGGGCTTCAAGGCGGTGGTGCGCGTGCGCGTCATCCCGCGGCACTCGATTCGAGAAGACTTCGAGTCCACCCCCCTCTCGCAGTCGCGAGAAAGCGGGGACTTCACCGCCTTCGCTTTTCCACCCGCGCATTGGCTCGCCGGCCGAATGCGCTGGGAGATCGTCGAGAAGGACGGCAACAAGGTTCTGGCCCAGACCCTCGACAATCCCATCTTCCAGCGCACGATGACGACGATCGGCCACCCCGAGAGCCGAAACTACACCATGCAGGCGGACATCATGTCCGAGGGCAACCGGCGGATGATGTCTTCAGCCGGCCTGATGAACCAGCGCTACCTCATCACCCTCAAGGGCAACCACCAGGAGCTCGAGATCTCCTCGAACATGGAGCGGATCAAGGAGTCGGTCCCCTTCCGCTGGCAGCCCGGCGTGTGGTACCGCCTCAAGACGCGCGTGGAGACGCAATCGGACGGATCAGCGATCGTGCGCGCCAAGGCCTGGCCGCGCGACGAGGCCGAGCCGGCCGAGTGGAGCATCGAGTTTGTGCACCGCAACGGCCATCCGCGCGGCGCTCCGGGCATCTTCGGCTTCGTTCCACAGAGCCGCTTCCACCTCTTTCTCGATAACATCACCGTTACCTCGAACGACTGACAGCGTCGCCCGGGCCGCGACGCCCCGGCGCGGAGAAGACCGATGAACAGCAGACCTACGTACGATCACACGCCTTGTCGCGCTCCCCTGCGCCGAGCCTCCGGGTCGCGGCTAGCCAGTTCATTGCTGCTTCGATGCCTTTCTTCGAGCCTTTGTGTCGTTGTGGTGATAGGGCCGGCGATGAACGCCGCCCACGCCCAGGACTGGCCCATGTGGGGGCGCGACATGACGCGCAACATGGTCTCGACGACGACGAACCTGCCCACGGACTTCAACTGCGGCGAATTCATCGGCGCTTCGGACCAGATCGACGCCTCCAAGACCGTCAACGTCAAGTGGATCGCCAAACTCGGCTCGCAGGCGTACGGCAACCCGACGGTCCTCGACGGCCGCATCTACGTCGGCACCAACAACGATTCGCCGCGCGATGACCGGTTCACCGGCGACCGCAGCGTCCTTTACTGCTTCGACGAGGCAACGGGCGAGATGATCTGGATGCTCAACGTTCCCAAACTCGGCACCGGCAAGGTGAGCGACTGGGAGTACCTGGGCATCTGCTCCTCGCCCACCATCGACGGCGATCGCGTCTACCTCGTGACCAACCTCTGCGAGGTGGTCTGCCTCGACGTTCACGGCATGTCCGACGGCAATGACGGGCCGTTCAAGGACGAGGGGCAGTACCTCGCCGGCCGCGGCAACCCGCCGATGGAAGTCCGCCCCACCGACGCCGACATCCTCTGGACGCTCAACATGATCGACGAGTGCGGCGTCTTTCCGCACAACATCACCAGCAGCAGCGTGCTCGTGGCAGGCGACCAACTCTGGGTGACGACCTCGAACGGCGTGGACTACGGCCACGTCGAGACCCCCGCCCCCAACGCGCCGAGCCTCATCCTTGTTGACAAGAAAACCGGTTCGCTGCTCGCAGAGGAGGCGTCGGGGCTGAGCAGCCGCATCTTCCACTGCAACTGGACCTCGCCGGCGTACATCAAGAGCGATCACCTGGACCTGGCGATCTTCGGCGGGCCCGACGGCTGGGTCTACGCCTTCGCCCCTGAGCCGATCGAAGATGACGACGGTTACCCGATCCTCAACGAAGTCTGGCGTTTCGACGCCAATCCGCCGGAGTATCGCGAGCGCGACGGCAAGAAGATCAAGTACGCCACGCGCGCCGGGCCGAGCGAAGTCCTGGCCACCCCCATCACCTACAAGGATCGCGTCTACGTCGCCATCGGCCAGGATCCCGAGCACGGCGAGGGAGCGGGCAACCTCGTGTGCATCGACGCCTCGGGCAAGGGCGACGTCACCTCCACGCATCGAGTCTGGTCCTACCAGAAGATCGCCCGCTCGATCTCGACGCTGGCGATCCACGACGGACTGGTCTACGCCGCCGACTTCTCCGGCTTTGTCTACTGCCTCGACGCGGAGACGGGACACGAGTACTGGATGCACGACACGAAGGGGCACATCTGGGCCTCCCCGCTCGTCGCCGACGGCAAGGTCTTCATCGGCAACGAGGACGGCTACATGACGATCCTCGCGGCGGACAGGGAACTCAAGGTGATCAACGAGGTGGACATGAAGTCGCCGATCTACTCCTCCGCGATCGCCGCCAACAGCACCCTCTACGTGGCAACGCACACGCACCTCTTCGCGATCGCGAATCTCAGCGCCGCGGGCGGGGAGGGCTCGCCGTGAGCAGCCCCCGGCGGTCGAACGCGTGGCGACTTGTCTGGATCGCCGCGGTCGTGCTCTTTGTGCTCCACCAGGATTTCTGGTTCTGGGAGGATCGCCGGCTGGTGCTCGGCTTTCTGCCGATCGGACTGGCGTATCACGTGGCGTATTCGATCGCTGCAGCGCTGCTCTGGCTGGCGGCGGTGAAACTCGCATGGCCTGCGCACATAGAGCAATGGGCGGACGCCGGCGCACCGGGCACGGAGTCGAAGCGTGGAGTCCCGTCATGAGCCTCTCCCTCGCCGTCGGCGACCTGACGCCGCTGCTGGTCATCGTCGCCTACCTCGCGCTGCTCATCGTGCTCGGCCTCGCGAGCGCGCGGTTTTTCCGGGGGACCGCGGCGGACTATTTCCTCGTCTCACGCTCCGTCGGCTCCTTCCTCATGCTCATGTCGATCTTCGGCACGACAATGACGGGCTTTGCGCTCGTCGGCTCGACGGGCAAGGCCTACTCAACGGGCATCGGCGTCTACGGGCTGATGGCGTCGTGGTCGGGACTCATCCATTCGGCCTGCTTCTTCCTCATCGGCATCCGTCTCTGGGCCGTGGGGAAGCGCTACGGCTATCTCACGCAGTGCGAGTATTTCCGCGAGCGGTTTGACTCACCGGCGCTGGGGTACGTGCTCTTTCCCATTCTCGTCGCGCTCGTCATTCCTTATCTGCTCGTGGGCGTGATCGGGGCGGGCAAGGCGATTCAGCCGATCACTGCCGGCACCTTTCCCGACCTGTTTCCCGTGCTCAGGCCCGATGGGACGCCCAACCCCGCTCTGCACGGCGGCGTTCCGCCGTGGCTGGGCATGGGCGTGATCTGCTTTATCGTCCTGTTCTACGTCTTCTTCGGGGGGCTGCGCGGCGCCGTCTGGGCGAACACCCTGCAGACGCTCGTGTTCATGGTCACCGGCGTTATCGCTTTCTACATGATCGCGTCGAAACTCGGCGGCCTGACCGCGGCGAGCGAGGCCGTCGCCGCCCATGAGAAGGCGGCGACTCGCCTGGCGCGCGAGGGGCTCATCGGGCGCGCCCAGTTCTTCACCTACTGCTTCATTCCCCTCTCGGTCGGAATGTTTCCCCATCTCTTTCAGCACTGGCTCACGGCCAAAAGCGCCAAGGCGTTCCGCCTCACCGTCGTGGCTCATCCGGTGTGCATCGCGATCGTCTGGCTGCCGTGCATCATGATCGGCATCTGGGCGGCCGCGGCACTCAACCCTCCCGCGGCCGACGCGAACACCGTCCTCGGGCGCATGGTGAGCACCTTTGTCCACCAGCCCTGGCTCAGCGGGCTGCTCGGCGCGGGCATCCTCGCCGCCATCATGAGTTCCCTCGACTCGCAGTTCATGTGCATCGGCACGATGTTCACGCGCGACGTCGTTCTGCGCATCACCGGGCCTGACCGTTTCACGGACGCGCAGAAGGTCTGGATCGGCCGGGGTTTCATACTCGGCATCGTCGTCTTCAGTTACCTCCTCGCACTGATCCTGCAGAAAGGCACGCACGTCTTCGATCTCGGCGTGTGGTGCTTCAGCGGCTTTGCCTCGCTCTTTCCCCTTGCGTTCGCGGCGATCTACTGGAGGCGCACCACGAAGGCCGGGGCCATCGCCTGCGTGCTGGTGACCGCGGTTGTCTGGATCATCATGTTCACGCTCGACATGATCGCCAAGGCGGATCGGCCGCCGGGGCAGGACGATGAGACGCTCGTCTTCGGCGCGGTCATGCCCGTGACGATCATCTTCGCCGCAAGCACGGCGGCCCTGATCGTGGTTTCGCTGCTGACGCCCCCGCCGCCGCGCGCGACGATCGACCGATTCTTCGACCCACTCGAGACCGCCTGACCGCCATGACTCCGGATGCCTCCGCCACGACCGCCGCCGCCCCGCGATCCGCCGACGACGCCCGGCGCGCCCTCGACGCCCATCTGCGCGAGATCATCCGCTGGCATTTCAGTCCCGAGACGGGCACCCCCATCTGGCTCGACTGGGCGAAGCGCACGGGCATCGATCCGATCGCGCGCGTGCAGACTGTCGATGACCTGCTCGTGTTTCCCAACTTCGCGGATGAGTGGCTGCGGAGCGAGCCGCTCGAGCGGTGGATTCCCGCCGCGTACAGGGGCCGCCCCTTCACCATCTTTGAGACGGGCGGGACGACGGGCATGCCCAAGCAGCGCATCGGCTGGGACGATTACAAAATCGACTACGAACAGTTCTCCGCCACGCTCAGCGACGCCGACTTTCCCCGCAACGGCTACTGGCTCATGATGGGGCCGACCGGCCCGCGCCGCCTGCGCCTCGCCATCGAGCACCTCGCCAACTTCCGCGGCTGCTCGTGCTTCTTCGTCGATCTCGATCCGCGGTGGGTGAAGAAGCTCATTTCGAGCAAGCAGTTCGACCAGGCGAAGGCGTACATGGAGCACGTCGTCGATCAGGCGGTGACGATCCTCACCCACCGGCGCGTCGATGCGCTCTTCACCACGCCCAAACTCCTCGAAGCCCTGGCCGAGAAGATCTCGATTCCCGAGTCGGGAATCAAGGGCGTCTTCTGCGGCGGGACGACGATGGAGCCGCAGTACACGCGCTTTCTCATCGAGGAGGTGCTCGAAGGCCGGACGAAGTTCGTCCCGACCTACGGCAACACGCTCATGGGCCTCGCCTGCCACAAGCCGCTCACGCCTGAGGATCGCTACTCGATCACCTACTACGCGCCGCAGCCGCGCGCGATGCTGCGCGTCGTCGATCCGGAGAAGCCCGAGCGCGTGGTGGAGTACGACCAGTGGGGCCGGGTGGAACTGACGACGCTGACGAAGGAGTTTTTCATGCCGCGGTTCCTGGAGCGCGATGAGGCGATCCGCCGCCGGCCGTGCGATCTCTATCCGTGGGACGGCGTCGGCGAAGTGCGCCCCTTCGGCGCGAGCAAGGCCACCATCGTCGAGGGCGTGTATTGAAGTCGAGTACGCGTATTGAACTTGGTTAGCCGCGACCCGGAGGCTTTGCGCAGGGGAGCGCGTCGTTGAGCCACACCATGAACCTCCCGCACTTTCCCATCCTCCGCTGGGGCGAACCCTACGAGAGTCTTGACGTCGAAACGGTCGTTCACTTCGCCACCGGCGAAGAACTCTGCCAGGTCTCGCAGGCGAATCCCGGCCTGATCGCGCGCGACATGCGCCAAGCGCACCGCGCCCGCGAAGCCCTGCGCGCGATCCCCTGCGATGAACTCTGCCGGCGACTGAGCACGGCCGCCGATCTCTTCACCACATCAAACCTGCCGCTCGGCAGCGCTGCGCAATCGCCCGAAGACTTCGTCAGATGCCAGTCCGCCACGACGGGCCTGCCTGAGCACATGTGCCGGTTCAACATGGAGAAGTTGCACTACGTCCTGACCAATCTTGAAGCGATTCTCGGCTCGCTCACGCGCGGCCTCGATCGTGGCATCCTGACGCGCGGCTATGGTGAGGAGCGGGGCGTGATGCGCTCGATGCAGGCGAACTCGCCGGTGCTCGGCATGGTCCTGCCCTCCAACTCGCCGGGGACGCACGGGCTGTGGCTGCCGGTGCCGGCGCTTCAGATCGGCCTCGTGCTCAAGCCCGGGCCGCTCGAACCGTGGACCCCCTTCCGCATGGCGCAGGCGTTCTTCGAGGCGGGACTGCCTCGCGAGTCGATCGGGCTCTACCCCGGCGGCGCTGAAGTCGGCATGGCGGTCGTCAACCACGTGCCGCGCACCATGATCTTCGGCAGCAAGGCGACGGTCGAGCAGTACCGCGGCAATCCGGCGGTGCAGGTGCACGGCCCGGGCTTCAGCAAGATCATCATCGGCGACGACTGCGTGGACGAGTGGGAGCGATACCTTGATCTCATGGTGGACAGTATTGCGCTCAACGGCGGGCGCGGGTGCATCAACTGCTCAGGCATCTGGGTTTCGCGGCACAGCCGGGCCATCGCGGAGGCGCTGGCCGAGCGTCTCGGCCCGATCGCGCCCCTGCCGCCGGATGATCCGAAGGCGCCGCTGGCGGCGTTCACCATCGCTGCCCAGGCCGAGGGGATCAACGCACTGATCGAAAACGGACTCGCCGAGACCGGAGTTCAGGATCTGACGGCGAAGTACCGAGGCGGCGAGCGTCTGGTCAAGGAACAGCGCTGCGCCTACCTGCGGCCGACCGTCGTTCACTGCGACTCGCCCAAGGCGGCCCTCGCCAACACCGAGTTCATGTTCCCCTTTGCCAGCGTCGTGCAGTGCCCGCAGAGCGAAGTGCTCGCGGCAATCGGCGACACACTGGTCTGCACCGTCATCAGCAACGATGAAGCATTCCGCCGCGCAGCCGTGGACGCGACGAACATCGACCGGCTCAACCTCGGCCCGGTCCCGACCATCCGGCTCAACTGGCTTCAACCTCACGAGGGCAACATCATCAGTTTCCTCTACCGCGAGCGCGCCTTGCAGATCGAATAGAGGCAATCGCCGCAACGCAACGGCCGCAACGATCCATGGCCGCAAAGAGGCACAGAAGGCGCAAAAAGGAGAGATGAGAAGTCAATAATCGCGACCCAACCCCTCTTGCGCCCTTTGGGGCCTTTCGCGGCCAACCTGAATCAATGACGCTGCGCCTGCCCGATCTCGAACACGCCACGACGACGCGAATCGTCTTCGGTCCCGGTTCGCTGGCGCAGATCGGCTCGCTCGTGCGCGAGCACGGTGGCTCGCGCGTGATGCTCGTGACCGATCAGGGCTTGGTTCGCGCGGGGCATGCGGCTCGAGCGCACGAGGTTCTCGATGCGGCGGGGCTTGAAGTTACTGTGTTCGATCAGGTGCGCCCCAACCCAACGGATCGCGACGTGCAGGCATGCCTGGACGCGGCGAGAGGGCGGTCGATCGACTGCTTCGTCGCGCTCGGCGGCGGCAGCAGCATCGACTGTGCCAAGGGATGCAACTTCCTCCTGACCAACGGTGGGTCGATGCGCGACTACCAGGGGCGCGGTAAGGCGAAGACTCCCCTGCTTCCGCTCGTCGCCATCCCCACGACAGCGGGCACGGGCAGCGAGGTGCAGTCCTTCGCCCTCATCGCGGATGAGCGGACGCACATGAAGATGGCCTGCGGCGACCCATCGGCCGCGCCGCGCGTGGCGGTGCTCGATCCGCTGCTCGCGGTTACGCAGCCCCGGGCCGTGATGGCGGCCAGCGGCATCGACGCCATCTCCCATGCCGTCGAGTCCTGCGTGGCGCGCAACGCGACCGACGAATCGCGCCGCTTCGCCCTCGAATCCTTCGCGCGCAGCGCCCGGCACTTGGCGCGCGTGCTGGCCGATGCGAGCGACGTGGAGGCGCAGGGGCA